>WQVV01000244.1 GCA_009785665.1 Defluviitaleaceae bacterium | reverse complement strand
TTAAACATTTTCAAGTGCCATTTTAGCCCCAGTTTGGGGTGAAATTCATCAAAATCCAAGTAACCTTTACCGCTGAAAGCGGCGTAAATTCAGGCTTATACGTTTAAGTGAGTGCGAATGGGGCGTTGCCCCCAACACCCCCACAAGGGGACACAGTCCCCTTGACCCCTTCCTTTGCGGCTGTATAGCTTCATTAGACTTCCACTCAAGTACAGGCGCAAATATTAAAATTTTTTGGAGAGGGGGTTTGGGGGAGAACCTTTTGTTTACAAAAGGTTCTCCCCCAAGGTCTTAAATCTTTTGACTTTAAATCTCTTGACTTTAATCTTTAATCTTTAATCACTTAGGCGCAACTACAACGTGTCTGTAGGGCTCGTTGCCCTCGCTGAATGTCTTTACTTGCCTGTCGTGCTGTAGGATTGTGTGTATTACGTGTCGCTCGAAACGGGTCATTGGTTCTAGTTTTACGTTTTGGCGTTTTTCTTTTACTTTGCGGGCTATTGTGCGGGCTAGGGCCTCTAGGGTGTCGCGGCGGCGGCGGCGGTAGTTTTCTGTGTCTATTACTACGCTCATTTGTAGGTCGCCGTGACGGCCTACTGCTAGGTTTGTGATGTATTGCAGTGCGTCTAGGGTCTGGCCGCGTTTTCCTATTAGGATTCCCATGTTGTCGCCTTTTAGGTTTACGTAGAGATGTTTTTCTTTTTTGTTGGTTTCTACGGTTACGCTTAGGCCCATTGCTAGGGTTATTTCACGCAGGAAGTTTTTGACGGATTGTACGGGGTCGGGTTTAAGTTCTACGCGAACTTTTGCGGGGCGCGAACCGATGCCTAGCAAAACGCCCTTAGAGCCTTCGTCTAGTACGGTGATAATTGTTTCTTCTTTGGTTACGCCTAATATTTTTAATGCCTCTGCTGTGGCCTCTTCAACTGTTTTGGCTAGTCTTTCTATGCTATCAGATTTGTTATCCATAAAAAGTCACTCCTATTTCTTTTTCTTCTTAGCTGGAACAACGTCAACAACTTCTGGCGAAGCTTTTGAGAAAGGCAAACGAATTGGTGTACCAGATTTTTTAAGCAGAATAAGGTCTTGAATAATTTGGAAAATTTGCCCCGTTACCCAGAAAACACCAACGGCGGCAACAAGATTAACGGTAAACACAGCCATCATGATAGGCATTACGAACAGCATCATGCGTTGCATCATAACGGCTTGCTCGTTTGCGTTGGGGTCGTAGGTGCGTTGTTGCATTAGCCACGACGAAATAAACATGGATATACCCGTGAGAATGGGAAGCACCATTCCGATAGACCATAATTCGATGGACTCAACCATGCTTATTCCCATAAACCGCTCTACGCCTGTTATATGGTTTACCATGCCTTGAATTTCGGGCAGGTATTCGGCTGGAATGTAATTGTACAGATATGCCCAATCGTCTGCGGTGAAACGGGACAACACGCGTCCTAGGTCTTCTGGTAGCCCTATCATAAACACATCTGCACTAAAGTGGGCTACACCTGCGCGTAGGTTTGCTATAACTTGGTCTAGTGGTAAATCGTAGCCCCATAAACCCTCGGCTTGAAGCCATTCGCCAATTCTACGGATATAGTCGCCTTGTATCATTTCGGCTGGAACAATTGGCTCGCGGTATTCTACAGTTTCAAATGCAAGCCTTTCTAGCGGGCCTGTGGGCTGGTAATAAGTTGACACAAGCCCTGGTATTTGAAGCAGACGATACGCGAGGTCGTAATAAAAACCACGCAAACTTGCAACATGTACAGATGCTTGACGCATAACAATGTTAAGCCCAAAAAACAACGGCATTTGAATCAACATGGGCAAACAGCCAGTAAGCGGATTCGCGCCGTGTTTTGCCATTAGTGCGGTTTGCTCCTTTTGGGATTTCCGCATAATTTCGGGGTCTTTGGAGTTGCCATATTTCTCTTTAATTTTGTCTAGTTCGGGTTTTAGCTCTCGCATTTTCATCATAGCTTTTTGGCTTTTTAGGCCAAGTGGCATGATAAGCAAACGGAAAATAAGTGTCATCAAAACAATGGCAACACCCAACGAGCCAGCAGGACTAATAGAATAAGCAAGATTAAACAACAGATTAATTATGAACCCAAAGGCTTGAGCAAGGGGCATCATAATAGCCCAAGGCGGCGATTCAAGCTGACGCGCCGCCAAAATAACAATAAAATCCAAAAAAATAACCTCCTATGGAACGGGGTCGTACCCGCCCTTACAAAAAGGCTGACACCGCGCAAGCCGCTTAATGCCCAGCCAAAAACCACGAGCCGCGCCATAGCGCGAAATCGCTTCATACATATAAGCAGAGCAAGTCGGAAAAAACCGACACCTAGCCCCAAGAGCCTGAAAGGCAGGGGAAACAAAACGCTTGTAAAACCTCAACGCCGCCAATAAAAAAGCTTTCATGTTTTTGTCACTTTCGCTAAATGCACTTTTGTTAAAACTTTAAGCCGCCCAAACAACTGCGCAAGCGCACTGCAAACCAAAGCGAAAGCCCCTTGTGAAAGATTAGCGGCAGGCGCACGCGCAATAACAATAAAATCGAACCCAACAAAATCAGAACGGGTTTGTCCAATTTTTTCATGAAATTTATCATCAATTTCATAAAAAAGTAATCGGCAACATTCCCGAACCCATCGTTTAATACGATTGCGCACAACAGCGCAACCAACCTTTTTGCTAACCGAAAGCCCAAGCCTATGAAAGCCAAGGTCATTAGCGGCGGCGTAAACAACAAACAAAGACCCCGCCGCGCTTTTGCCGCGGAAAGTCCGTTTGAAGTCTTCCTTCTTCCTCAAAGAGGGCAGTGGCGAACGTGTATTATGCACTCAATACACGTCTGCCTTTTTTGCGCCTTCTTTGCAAAACCTTGCGTCCGTTGGACGAACTCATGCGCTTACGGAATCCATGTTCTTTACTGCGCTGCCTTTTCTTAGGCTGAAATGTTCTTTTCATATGTCACCTCCAAAGAATATGTCACATGTCGCAAATGACATTATATGCATTCAGCTTTTACACGTCAATCTTTTCTGAATTTTATTCAAAAAATCTAAAAATTCAATTTGCCCTTGACTCGAACACCGTGTCGTGCTTTATATTTGTTTTGGAAGGAGGACACAAATGCAAACTGTAAGGACGGTATCAAAGAATCTTGGCATATCAAGCCGTATGCTTCGATACTACGAGCAAATAGGCTTAATAGAGAGTCAGCGCATGGAAGATTATGCCTATAGGGTATATGATGAAAGTGCGATTCGCCGACTTCGCCAAATAATTATATTACGGAAACTTCGTGTTCCCGTTAAGCAAATTCGCGAAATTTTTGGTAATAGTGATGCCGTGAGCGTGATTGAAATATTCGAGTGCAACATCAGCGAATTAGACGAGCAAATTACAGCATTATCAACGGTAAAGTCAATACTCGGTCGTCTTGTTCATGAGTTGCAAGAAAAAGCAAATATGTGTTTACAGCTTGATTATTTGGGCGATAATTCTGTATTTGCTATTGTAGACAGCATTTCCCTACCAAAAAACACCATACAGGAGGAAAAATCTATGGACGATTTAAAAATGGCAAGTAAAAGTCTCGACAAATTAAAAGATAGTGATGTGCGAATAGTTTATGTACCCCCAATGACTGTAGCCGCCGCTTATGTTACTGGGGAATTTGAATGGGGTGTCGGGCCAGAAGCTACCAGTAAAATAGAGAAATTTGTACAGGAAACGGACTTGCTGAAAATTAAACCCGATGCAAGGGCGATGGGCTTCACTTTTTCCAGCGAAACGCCACCTAAAGAATATGAAGCGTGGGTATCCATTCCAGAAGATATGGAAGTTAAAGCCCCCTTGACAAAAAAGACTTTCGGCGGTGGTATGTTTGCTGCCCATGTATTACCAGATTGGGATTTTGGATACTGGAATCGGCTTGAAGAATGGGTTAGTGCCAGCGAAAAATACGAACAAGCTGAAGGCGTACCGCATTTCGAGGAAGTGCTAAATTATTTCTATTTAATGCAGAACGGCGCGAAAATGGAAGATACTCAGCTTGATTTGCTATTCCCTATAAAGGCGCGAAAATGAAAATGATACGTTGCTATGATGATTTTGAAGAAGCCGCTAAAATTGATACAAATGAAGTTCATAAAATTTATACTTGGATAAATGCATTTCTGTTATAATTGTTTTCAGTCGAAAACAGTTTTGGACTGAAACAACTATATAGGCGTTTCGATTTGAAATGGGCTGAGGACGAGTTAGGGCGCGTTGCCACTACGCGAATGGCACGATTTTTGCGGCAATTTTTCGCCAATCAAGGAGGGTTTCGCGCCGCGTCCTAGAAGGTAGTCGTTTTTCGTTTTCTTTGGGCAAAGAAAACT
>WQVV01000243.1 GCA_009785665.1 Defluviitaleaceae bacterium | reverse complement strand
ATTTTGACATCTATGGTCGGTGTCAACGAGAAATCTGCTATTAAAATCATTTCTGAAATCGGTGCAGATATGTCGGTTTTCAACAGCGCAAAGCACCTTTGTTCAAGGCTTACCCCTCAAAATAACGAAAGCGCGGGCAAAAAAAAATCTTCAAAAATTTCTCGCGCAGGGGTTTATATCAAGCCCCTTTTGGTTCAATGCGCCAATGCCGCCATCAAAAGTACCAAAAATCCCTATTTCAGAGACAAGTTTCTCAAAATCAAGAAACGGCGCGGTCACAAAAAGGCTATTATTGCCATCGCCCGAATGATGCTCATCTGCATCTTTCACATGCTTTCAAAGGGCGAAATATTTGCACCTTCTGATGTGAATTATTCCGATATGCCCGTTGCTGTCTTTGAAAAGCGTAAACAGAAAATGGTTAATTCGGCTATTGCTCTCCTGCAAAAACACGGCTTTCAGATTTCCAAGGTTACTGACAACAAACACTTGGTAAGCTGACTTTTCTTTTGCAATAATTTGAATCTACTTGTCGCATTGCAGAAATGCTATCGTTCTGCTTTTTGGTGTGCCACGAATCCTCTCATAATGTTTCACACTAACACCTAAAAATATTGATTTTAAGCCATTATTTTCGTCGAACTCAATTTTTTTACGAACCCTCATTATCATTGAGCGCAATAAGGAACTTTCTTCCACACTATCCAATCAGATTGTCTGTTTAATTTTCAGCCACACATTTTGGTGTTGAGCCTAAATTCAGAAACACTGCAACTTTATTTTTTCGTGCTTTTCTTTGCGAGGACGTAAATTGTTCCAATTACTGCGCCGCCTATTAGACCACCAATATGGGCGGCGTTGTCTATGCCTGGGGTGGCGAAGCCCAGAACCATACCAATGCCGATATAGAATATCATTACATACCAGTTGATAAAATCGACGGTGCGTTTTGTTATTCTTGTGTAGGCAAACATTGCGCCAACCAAACCATAAACCGCGCCAGAAGCACCAGCGGCAACAATATGCGGGGCTTGCTGAAAGAAGTAAAGATTTACAACGCTAAACACCGAACCAACAAGCCCAGAAAGTAAATACACCGCAAGAAAAAACCGCCGTCCAAAGTATCGCTCCAACCGCGAGCCGAAAATAAGAATACCCATAGCATTCGCGGCAAAATGGGCTACGCCAAAGTGCAGGAACATAGCGGCAAAAAGCCGATACCATTCACGGCGATGAAAAACATATTCGGGGACTATCGCGCCAAAACGTGTGGCAACGGTTATATCACCCGAATAATAGCCATCCAGATACATAAGCCCCAAAATAGCGGCATTCGCAAAGATGATTAGATATGAAATCCAAGCATGACGATATTTCGGAGTGGGACGGTTTGCTACGGCTTTATTGGTTATTTCTGCAAAAGAAGAACCAGCTTCAAGGCGTTCATGCGGCGCGAACTGCATGTTATCGGAATCACCAGCAGAACTGGCTTCGAGACGTTCATGTAGCACGGACTGCATATCATCGGCGAAAAGCGGCTGTGCCGCCGCTTCAAGCATTTTTCGTATGTTGAAGATTTTCTTTGGCTGACCTTTTGGTATGGTGATTTCGCCTGTTGCTGGGTTCACCTGCCAAAAGATGCTGTATATTGGCTGACCGTAGTATTCTTCCGCGCCTGTTATATCTATTATGGTGTCGCTTGCTAGAATGTAGATGTTTGCAATTTGGCCAACCCTTTCTAAAAGAGGTTCGGCGGCTTCGCAGTTTTTTTTGTCGTTTTCTAAAATTGTTTGAAAATTTATTTTTGTTGCGTCTACTACATGGAGGGTCGAAAGTGTTGTCATCTCCATTTTTCGGGCTATCCAGTGGCTTGTATCGGATATGTCGTTTCCGTTTTTTTGGGTCAATTCATACTCATTGTCTGCTGCGATTGCATACAGACGCGCTGAAAATTGCGCAAACATAGGCTTCGCTCTTTCCATTTAGGAATTTTTTGTGGTATACTTAGATTATATCATATTTTTGCTTGGGAGTTATTTATCATGCCTGATTTTTCACCAATGAACGCTGCGGAGCTTATGGATAAAGTTTTGGACGTTTATAAAAAATCTTTTTGGATGCAGATTGCCTTTGCGGCTATTATTATGGTGGTTGGGTTTGTTGCCATCTTTGTTGTGGTTTTTGTTTTAACATTCGCGCTTATTTTTGGACTCGGCATTGGTGTTGTTGCTGATGCGGGCGAGTGGTACTATATCGCAATGATTTTGGGAATGGGACTGCTTTTGCTTCCGTTGTTTTTGCTTTGGCAGGCGTTTTCTTCTTCGGGGCATATTTTGCTTTCGCGGCAGGCGTTTTATGGGCATAAGGTTCGGCTGGGACATATGGGGCTTACGCGGGTTTTGCTTCGTGTAGCTACTTCGCTACTGGCGCAAATTATTTTGATGATTCCGTTTATTTTAGTGTCTGTTGCGGTGCTTTACGCATTGTTTATTATTGCGTCCGAGTTTTTGCTTGTACATGAATGGCAGTTTCTTGTTTTCACTTTTTTTGTTATTTTCCTGTTGAGTTTCTTGTATCTAGTTTATTCGCATGTTTTTTCGCTGGCTATTCCCGTTGCTGTTCTTGAACAGAAGCATTTCTTTGCCACAATTACGCGTTCGTTTCAGCTTATTCGACCAGACTTTTGGCGCGTGTTTGGGATTCGGGCCATTTGGTTTCTTGTGGTTTTTGCGTTTTCGTCTACGGCGCAGGGTGTGTTTATGATTCTGAATATGGGAATTGAGTGGCTGGCAAACACGGCGGGCATGGGCTGGATGGCTTTGATGATGATAACCGGCTCGTTAAGTTGGCTTATAACAATTGCAGTTTCGCTACTTTCCGCGCCGCTTGAACATATTATGATGGCGTTGTTATACTTCAACCAGCGCATGAAAAATGAAGGGCTTGACCTTGAAATTAAACTAGAAAAACTTTCTATAGGGCAGGGCGGAATATGACTTTTTACGAAGCAATGAACGAAGTGTTGCAAACTTCAAGATACGATTTCCTTATGGGGCGACGCGTGGATTTTCAAGAAAGATTTTGGGAGCTTATTTCTAGGATTTTAGAATGGCTTTTCTCAAATTTAGAGTTTGACATGCCACAGGGCGGCGGCGTGAATGCTGGGCTGATTGCAACTATTTTCGCAATCGTGGGAATCGTGCTAACGATTATCGCGCTTTTTGTGTTGATTCGCACATATCTGCGAACACGCAGAGTAACACGCCACGAACTTGGCGATATTTTTGAAGAAATAAGAAACAAAAACTACACCGTTAGTGAGTTAATCGAGCTTTCGCAAAAAGCCGAAAACACACGGATTGCGGTGCGTTATAGGTATATCGCCGCGATACTTTCGCTTAACGAGCGCGATATTATCAAAATCGAACCATCTGCCACCAATGCGATTATTTTGCGGCAGATTCGTAATTCGTCTCCAGAACTCGCCCCGCATTTTTACAAGATTGCCGAAACTTTCCATCTCGCGTGGTTTGGGCATAAATCTTTGGGCGAGGATTCCATGGGCGAATTTATTTCTGCTGTTGACAAGGTGGTGAACCATGCGTAAGGCTTCGGCGTGGGTGATACCCGCGATTATTATTGTTATTGCTCTGGTGCTTGTGTATTTTCTTCAAGTTGACCATGGCGAAGATGTTATTTATTCGTCCAAAACCACGGGGCATCGTGGCACTAGCTTGCTTGCCGATACTTTGCGGCATATGGGTTACACTGTGCGTCCAAGTTACAACCCGCTTACGCGTTACACTAACTCGAATAATGTGTATATCATTATCCAACCCAGAAATCCAGCCGTAACTGCCACAATGGCAGATGAAATGCTGGAGTGGGTGCATAGTGGTGGGCGTTTGGTTTTCTTGTGCAGAAATTTTCCGCGCACTGTAATTGATGTTGCCCTTGATTCCTCCCCAAGATACGCAGGCGATTTTCTTCACTATCGGCATGGGGCTGGGGAAATTCTTACGGGTAGCGCGTCCTTCGTCACAAACTACAACTTGATGAATAACCACATACACGGGCATGTGATTCAAACTACCTTTGACTTGCGCAATACAACTGTGTTCTTTGGTGAGTATTACCACGGCTTCCACACTCAGGAAACTTTTATTGGGCAACTTCCGCTGGTTGTGCAACTTTTACTAGCGCAAATGATTATCTTTTCCTTTGTGATTATTTGGCACTTGGGCAAACGCTTCGGCAACCCTGTAGGCTTCTACGACGAAGTAGAACGCGAAGAAAATGAGTATGTTCGCGCTCTAGCAAGGTTGTATATGGCAAGCGATAGGAAGCGAAGGCGGAAGAAGAAATCGAAAAGGTGATGTTGTGAAAGCTGAATATGACCTTAGCACTATTT
>WQVV01000242.1 GCA_009785665.1 Defluviitaleaceae bacterium | reverse complement strand
TTTTGCATTATACGCTTGATATAAGTGCTAGATTCGCCCGTCTTAGGTGCTACAAACTTCTTAATCCGATGATATGGAGTAACCTTCAAAATGATATACATAATCCCAATGACAAGTGCCTGCGCAAGTGGAAAAACAAGAATGCCTGTATCGAATGTTTCAGACAATCCGCCAAATGCATAAACTAGCGGGAAAAGCACTGCTAAACTGACCACAAAAATTTCTATGAGTATATCGAAAGCATCTCGGATATTTGTAAACGTAAGCCTAAACGGAATCCCATAGGCCTACTAATTGGAACTCCTCCTAAAGAATCCACACGCAGGGAGTTTTTTACAATAATTTTATTTTCCATTTCTAAACCTTCCTTTATTTAGGTGAAAATGTAAACTATAATTCTATTTAAGATTGTACACAAATAATATTTGTACCAGAAAATCATACAAAAATCAATATGAAAATAATTGCTTGTCACGACAAACGCATGAACATGAAATCGTTATCAGGGAAAGGATATTTTAACCACGAAATACACAAAATACACGAAAAAAGAATGGGCGCACATAAGTTTTAAGAATCTTTTTTCGTGATTTTTGTGTGTTTCGTGGTTTAAAAAATTCCTTTTCCAGTTCATGCGTTTGTCGTGAATTGCTTGATAAGTTGACGCGTGGGATATAAGGGTTATAATGTAAATATATTCATGCAAGGGAATTGTAGCGATTTCGTTTGAAATTGGGCTTCGTCTGTCGTCAATTCTGCGTAGAAACGTTCGCAGAATTGACTCGTCCTCAGCCCATTTCAAATCGAAACGCTTTATAAAACAGAGGAGCAATCATATGAACTTAAACGAGTTACGAGTAAAAATTGATGGTATCGACGAGCAGCTTTTGAAGTTATTTGAGGAGCGCATGGGGGTTGTGTCGGACATAGCGGCACATAAAAAAGAGGCGGGTATTCCCGTGCTGGACAGTGGGCGCGAGGAAGAAAAGTTAAATTTAATTTCGGAGAAGGCTAATGCCGAAACGCGGTCGTATGCTCGAATTTTGTATAGTACTTTGTTTAATTTGAGTCGGAAGTATCAGCATACGGCGTTGCGTGACGGGCGAAGTGCGTTGCAAGAATATGCATCTGCGTTGTGCAATGATATTCGGGCGGCTAAGTTGAAGTATGTTGATGAGGATTTGCCCACTGTTACAATGGTGGCGTGTCAAGGCGTGGAGGGTTCGTTTGCGGAGTTGGCGGCAGAACGGCTTTTCAGGCAAGTGCCAGCGATTCAGTATATGAAAACTTATGACAGTGTTTTTGCGGCAATCGAGAATGGATTTTGTGATTATGGCGTTTTGCCGCTGGAGAACAGCACGGCGGGGTCTGTGAACAAAGTTTATCGCGTAATGGGGAATCATAATTTCCGAATTGTGCGTAGTATTCGACTGAAAATAGACCATCATCTGGTTGCGCCAAAGGGCGTTAAATTGGAAGATATTCGCGAAGTAGTTTCCCACGAGCAAGCATTGGCGCAATGCGACGGATATTTGAACAAATTAAGTAAACGCCTAAGCGAAAAATTGGGCAAGCCCATTGAAATAATACAAACGCAGTACAACAACACAGCGGCGGCGGCGGAAATGGTAGCCAACAGCAACCGCCGTGACATAGCGGCGATATGCTCCCGCAGATGCGTGGAGCAGTACAATTTAGAATACTTGGACAACGATATTCAAGACAACCCGAACAACTTTACACGGTTCATATGCATTTCGCGTAAACTGGAAATCTATGATGGCGCGAACCGCACAGATATGGTTTTAACGCTTAAAAACGAACAAGGTTCTCTATACAAGCTACTGCGTCGCATAGACGAACTAAAAATAGACCTAGGCAAATTAGAAAGCCGACCCACCGACAGCGACGAAGAATTTATGTTCTATGTAACACTAAAAACCGCCGTCAATGACGATTTGTTCAAGCTGCTAGACAACCTAGACCAGTATTGCAAAAATTTCGAGTATCTTGGCAGTTATAACGAGGTTGTTCATTGATGGCAAAGTTCGGGCTGCTTGGTCAAAAACTTGCGCATAGTTATTCCCCCGCCATTCATGCGGCTTTTGGGGGATATGACTACGCGCTTTTTGAGGTTGAGCCGCAGAATTTAAGCGACTTTATGAAGTCGTCAACTTTTACGGGAATAAACGTGACAATCCCGTATAAGCAAGCGGTTTTGCCATTTTGCGCGGAAATTTCGCCAGTGGCGCAAGAAATAGGAAGCGTGAACACAATTATCCGCAGAACAGACGGAAGCCTATACGGTCACAACACCGACGCAACAGGTTTTAAGCGGGTGGCTTGCGCCGCCATAGGTAATCCCTATACAAAACCGCACACGCGCCTTGATTCCACGAATCGTGTTACTGGGAAAAAAGTCATCATTCTTGGAAATGGCGGAAGTAGTTTAAGCGTTATCCATGTGATGCGGGAACTTGGCGCAAGTGAAATAATCGTAGTAGGCAGAAAAGACAACAACGAGTCATTCCTGCGTCAACACAGCGACACGGCGATTCTGGTAAGCTGCACCCCCGTGGGAATGTACCCAAATGTAAACGAAGCCCCATGTTCACTGGCCAATTTCCCAAATTTGGAATGCGTAATGGACATAATATACAACCCCACACGCACCCGCCTAATGATGGACGCGGAAGCCCGCGGCATTCCCAACATAGGCGGTCTTATGATGCTGATTGGGCAAGCAGCGGAATCCTCCGAAATGTTTACAGGGCGTTGGGTAAGCGAAGTTGTAGAAAAAAACGCAATAAACAAAATCCGCCGCCAAATGGAAAACATAATTTTAATAGGAATGCCTGGAAGCGGCAAAACCACCCACGGCAAGTTACTAGCAGAAGAACTAAACAAACCCTTCATTGACACAGACGACGAAATACAAAAAGCCGCAAACCGCACAATCCCCGAAATTTTCGCACAAGAAGGCGAAGTGGGATTCCGCAAGCTGGAAACAGAAGCACTCGCAAAAATCGGGAAAGAGTCGGGATTGGTAATAGCAACAGGTGGCGGTTGCGTCACCCGCGAGGAAAATTATCCACATCTTCACCAAAACGGCATAATAATTTTCACAGAGCGCGACACCCAAAACCTAGCCCGCGAAGGCCGGCCCCTTTCGCAAGGCGATTTATCCGCACTATATGAAAAAAGATTACCTATGTACCGCCGTTTCGCCGACATCTCCATAAATGCAAACGGCGAACCGCAACCCGTAGTCCAGAAAATACTGGAGGCACTAAATGAAGCTTATAGTAATTAACGGCCCAAACATAAACATGCTAGGAATCCGCGAACCAAATTTATACGGAAACGCAGACTACAACACCCTAGAGGAAATAGTACGCGAAACCTGCACCGCCGAAAACATAGAAGTAGAGCTATTCCAATCCAATCACGAAGGCGCAATCGTTGATAAAATTCAGCAAGCCCTAACCCGTTTTAATGGCATAGTAATCAACCCCGCCGCATACACCCACACCAGCATAGCAATACTAGACGCACTAAAGGCCGTAGCCCTACCCACAGTAGAAGTCCACATTTCCGACCTAAGCACCCGCGAAGATTTTCGACAAATATCCTACGCGGGTCAAGCCTGCATAAAAACAATTACAGGGCAAGGAATAGACGGCTACCGCCAAGCAATTTTATTCCTAAAGGAGCATTTGCAGAAGGGGTGAACAAAGTGTTAATATTTGATGAATTTTTCACTTGGGACGATACAAAAAATCGCAAAAATGCCATAAAGCACGGGGTTAATTTTCAAGAAGCCGCAAGCGTATTCAAAGATACATCTGCTGTTGTTTTAGATGACATTGAGCATTCTAAAGACGAAGACCGCTTTATTATCATTGGGGAAAGCAAGCATGAAAGAATCCTCATGGTTTGCCATTGCTACCGCGAAAACGACGAGTTAATCCGAATAATCTCGGCAAGAAAAGCCGACGACGAGGAAAAAGACATTTATGAAAACGGAGGTGCATACTGGTGAGATATGATTTATCAACAGCGCGAAAAAACCCATACGCCGAGCGGCTAAAAAAGGGGTATAGCATAAGAATAAACGTACCCCCCGAAGAAGAATCCCACAAGGAAATAAACAATTTTTACGTAACCGACGAGGAGCTGCAAATAATCAAAGAATTTGTTGCAAGCGAAGAAAGAAAGCGTGGTCTAGTGCGAAGCTAAGACCTTGGGGACGCTGTCCCCAATCCCCTGCAAGGGGGCACAGCCCCATAGGCACTTACTTTAGGACAAATGGCGTAATCAAGCTGTTTCTTGGGCATTTAATGGCTTACTTTAGCACTTTAACTTGCCATTTTAACCCCACATATGGGTAAAATGCATCAAAGTTCAAGCAAAT
>WQVV01000241.1 GCA_009785665.1 Defluviitaleaceae bacterium | reverse complement strand
CCGACAGGAAATCGAACACGAACAATGGCGGCAGCAACTGCGGCTGGGTTGGGTGTGATTGCAGTCGCGTTTGTACTCATAAGACGCACAACACAGCGCGATAAATAATTACAAAAGCTGGGAGGACAATGATGGAAATAATTCTAATTCTAGTTGGCGCGGTTATCGGCATAGCCGTTCAATACTTCGTGATAAAATTCGCAGTGTATACCGCTATGCGAGAATTGCAGGTGGATTCGCACCCAGGTTCAAACTACTACAAGTCAATAATAAAAAACGCAGTGAAAGAAGCATTTGAAGAAATGCAAAAAGATGGGACAAAAACAGGGGTCACAAAACAGGATGGAGGGCAAAAATGAAAAAAATTGTAATATTCATTATTGCAATGTTCGTTTTAACAGGGTGTAATTCACAATCAGATTATGTTGAGGGATTTTATCCTATTTTTTATGAAACGGAAAATCTGAAAGAAACAGTTAGCATTTACACACTCGCTAACGAAGCAGGTGACTTGGAAATTACGTGCGTTGAATCAAAACATTCGTGGGCAGAAGCGTATTTCAATGCGTTGAATGATACATTCCCCAGTATGATTCTATTGGTTGACATTGATTTTGATGGCGTTCCAGAAATATTATTTGTGGCACAAGGTTCGGCAACAAATATGTGGATTGACAGTGGGCTTTCATATCAAAGCGGTAGAGTTATTGATATAATGTTTTATGATGAATGGGGTGGAATGCCAACTGAACTTTCTCTTTTGCGAAACAGGCTAACAGACGAAATGGTCTGGTTAGCGCACGGAAGATTCAGCAGTGGCGCAGGAGTTTATCAGTCTTGGCTTTACGACTTTGTTGATTTTTCAGATTTTTCACAAGTGCAAAGTACACAGATTTTATCGTATAGCAGCGAAATGATTCTGAGTGAAGAAGGCACATATGGCATAGGTTCAATTTATAGTCTCCACTTGTCAGATGACGAGGCAATCGAAGTGCCGTTTGAAGAAATTGAAGCGCAACGAATGAGAATTTTAGAAAATTTTGAAATAATTGATGTGAAGATTTTGCTCATACATTCCTCACAGGTTTTTGATAATGATACGAATTGGCAAGACAGAACACTAAACCGAGAGAAATTGATTTCATTTTTTAATAAATGGGAAACTTGCGTTTAGACTACTATCCGTCCTTCGTGACGTAAAATGGATATATGACAGGGGAGAGATTAGATGAAAAATTTAATTAAGATTGGGTTATTTGCAGTGGTTGCGGGTTTGGCATTATCATGCTTGCCCATGCGAGTTCCAGCGTTAGCACCACATGACCCAATGAATCCGTGGCCGCCACCAAGAACGGCGCGGGTTAATGGGGTTGAGGGTTACAAAGTTCTTTTGTTGTTGGCAGATGCTCCGAATGCAGAGGTATTCGATGCGATTCGCGCAGAGTCGATTGACGAAGGTCTTATAGAAGACCAAGGGAGTTTGTTATGGGTTCGTCGCAATGAATTTATTGCGACCATTGAAGCGCAAATATTTCCCATTCTCCGTGGCGAAGAACTTGGCTGGTTGGAATATGATGAACTTCACAATATGTTTTCGGGGTATCCGTTATGGAAGAGTTTTACTGTGGACGATATTGTATACGATTTTTTTATCACGAGTTGGGACGATAAACATGTTGAGGAAATGGAAATTACGCAACTGCCACCGCCTTCATCAAACCCGAATAATGAAGACCAAGTACGCGTAAGTTACCAAATAAATAAGGGCAACCATGAAATACAAGTATGCATCACAAGCCAAAATACAGAAGTCAGTATAGACAACGTACTTGCGCTTTTTGACTTCAAAACCATGGAAGAGCTTGTGGCTGTAAATTCAGCCAACTGCCTAAACACCAAACTCATTAATAAGCAACGTAAACTCAGTCAATTTTCTAAGCATCAAGCGAATTAACATACAACGTAAGGAGAGGGTAAAATGATTACACTGCATGAAATAGCAGAGAAAAAAATATACGCTCAAATGGGTATGACAGATGAAGAATTTGGAATGGTGAAGGAAATTCTTGGGCGACTGCCCAATTACACAGAAATCGGATTATTTTCGGTAATGTGGAGCGAGCATTGTTCTTACAAAAATTCAAAGCCCGTGTTGCGGCGATTTCCTACCAAGGGCAAGCGCGTCTTGCAAGGGCCTGGCGAAGGCGCGGGCGTTGTAGACATTGGTGATGGGTTGGCGGTTGTGTTCAAGATTGAATCGCATAATCACCCGTCTGCGATTGAGCCGTATCAAGGCGCGGCTACTGGAGTTGGTGGGATTATTCGGGATATTTTCAGCATGGGTGCGAGGCCTGTTGCTGTTTTGAACTCCCTGCGTTTTGGCGAGTTGGATAATCCTCATACCAAGTATCTTTTTGAGGAAGTAATCGCGGGCATTGCGGGTTATGGAAACTGCGTGGGTATTCCCACAATTGGTGGAGAGATTCACTTTGACCCGTGTTATGGTTCTAATCCGTTGGTAAACGTAATGTGTGCGGGAATTATAAAGCACGACGGCATGAAAAAAGGCGAAGCCAAGGGCGTGGGAAATTCCGTAATGTATGTAGGCGCGGCAACTGGACGCGACGGAATCCACGGCGCGACATTCGCCAGCACGGAATTATCGGAAGAATCTGAAAAGAAGCGTCCATCTGTGCAAGTGGGCGACCCCTTCATGGAGAAATTACTAATCGAAGCCTGCCTAGACGTAATGGACAACCCCGCAATAGTGGGCGTGCAAGACATGGGCGCGGCGGGATTAATTTCCTCGTCTTGCGAAATGGCATCAAAAGGCGGCATGGGAATTGAGTTAAACCTCGACAACGTACCCCAGCGCGAAGAAAATATGAACGCCTACGAGATGATGCTATCCGAATCACAAGAAAGAATGCTTCTCGTGGTGCAACAGGGCAAGGAATCTGAAATCACAAAAATGTTTGCAAAGTACGGATTACATGCGGTAATCGTGGGCAAAGTAACAGATGACAAACTAATGCGAATCTATCACAAAGGCGAGTTATGCGCAGAAGTTCCAGCAGATGCACTAGCCAAAGCCGCTCCCGAATATCAAAAGCCCTCACGCGAAGCGGAGTATTACCGCACGTTGAACGCAATGGATTCCGCAATTACCGTCACGGACTTCAATAAAACTTTGTTGGACTTGCTATCGCAACCAACAATAGCAAGCAAGCGTTGGGTTTTCGACCAGTATGACTATATGGTACGCACTAACACGGTAGTTCCGCCAGGGTCTGACAGCGGGGTAATTCGCGTGCGTGGCACAAACAAAGCGTTGGCAATGACAACCGACTGCAACGGGCGTTACGTTTACCTAGACCCGTGCATTGGTGGAAAAATAGCCGTAGCCGAAGCCGCAAGAAATATCGTGGCAAGTGGAGGAAAGCCCCTCGCGGTAACAGACAATTTGAATTTCGGCTCGCCAGAAAACCCCGAAATCTTCTGGCAAATAGAACAATCTGCCGATGGCATAAGTGAAGCTTGCAAAATCTTCGACACGCCTGTAATCGGCGGGAATGTTTCCTTGTACAACGAGCGTGGCACAACCGCAATCTACCCAACTCCCGTAATAGGAATGGTGGGGCTAATCGAAGATATTTCCCATATAACCACGCAATTTTTCAAAAACGCGAGTGACTGCATTTATTTGTTAAACAGCAAAACTGCTCCCGATTTTGGTGGAAGCGAATTACAAAAATTACTGCATGGAAAAATTTTCGGCAAGCCGCCAGCAATCGACTTAAACGAAGAAAAACGCGTTCAAGATTTGGTGCTGACCGCAATTCAACAAAATCTCGTAGCCTCCGCACATGATGTTTCCGAAGGTGGTGTTGCGGTAGCATTAGCCGAATGCCTAATCTCACAAAAAGCCACGGGTGGGCATGGTAGTAGCGTTCCTGCCTTGGGTGCGGAAATTTCCGCTACAACTGATAATCCAACCGCTTTACTATTCGCGGAAACGCAATCACAATTTATAATCAGCGTTGCGCCAGAGAAAAAAGATGCGTTCGAGAAACTCACAAGCGCACAGCCAATCGGACGTGTAACCAGCAGCAGAGTATTACAAATTTCAATAAATGGCGAATCCACAATAAACATGCCCACGACAGAAATGTACGAAGCATGGGGAGGTTCTATAAAATGTCTTCTGACAAAGTAAGCCACGAATGTGGGCTTTTCGGAATATGGGGGCATAGCGAGGCGGCGCGACTTGCGTATTACGGCTTGCACAGTCTGCAACACCGTGGTCAAGACGGCGCGGGAATTGTTGTAAAAAGCGGCAATGTCCTTACGCGTAATAAGGGGCTGGGGCTTCTTACCGAAGTTTTCACCAGTGACACGCTTGCGCATATGCATGGCACATCGGCAGTTGGGCATGTGCTGTATTCAAGCGGTGGCAAGCCCGACCACGCCGCTATTCAGCCGTTGTTATTTCATTTTGAGAAAAGCAGTTTGGCGGT
>WQVV01000240.1 GCA_009785665.1 Defluviitaleaceae bacterium | reverse complement strand
TATAATTCCTTTTCCCGTTGCACTCTATTATCCATGGTTAAAATCCTTTCGCGTGTATGCTTGGAGATAAAAAAAACCGTGGGGGAAACTTTTGTGAACAAAAGTTTCCCCCACACCCCCTTTCACATTCCTTTCGCTTCGCATTAGGGAATATGACATCAAAAAACTTTTTTATTTGCAGGCTTTAGTTGAGTGGTGATTTGACGAAGCTATACGGAAGTGCGTTTATTGTTTAGCTTCCTTGTTCTTGCCCTTGAGCATCATATACCACGCCGAACCTGAAAGGCATACGGAGGAGTAGCCACCAAATAGCAAACCAACCATGATTGGCAAGGTGAAGTCTTGAATTGCGGCAACGCCTATTACATAAAGCATGAATACGGCAACGAACGAGGAAACGGTTGAGAATATCGTGCGGCGAAGTGTCTGCGTTACGCTGGTGTTAATTAGTAGAGAAGGTGAGGCTTTTGGCATACGCACGCGGTTTTCGCGAATGCGGTCGAATATGATTATGGTTGCGTTGATGGAGTAACCCAGCGTAGTAAGCATAACGGCGATAAACGCGTAGTTAAGCGGAATGCGAAAGATTGCATATATGCAAAGAACAATCAACGCGTCGTGAATTTGCGCTAGAACCGCGCTTGCGCCTTTGCGAACATCTCGGAATCTGATGGAGATATACATTAGCATACCAACGCTTGCAACCACCATAGCAAGAACGGCAGAACGTCGCATTGCCGCACTTACGGCGGGGCTAACATCAGAGTAGGTGAAGTCGTCGGGGTGAAGATTGAAATACTCGGACATTGCGGCAACTAATCCTTGACGAATTTCGGCATCTACTTGAGTGGTGCGGATTATGACTTCGTTAGTGCCTAGTAATTGCTGAACTTGTGGCGCGGATTCGCCCGTGATGTCGCTGACGATTCTTTCTACATCGGCATTGTTGAATGGTTGACCCATGTCTATAACGAAGGAAGTTCCGCCTGCAAATTCTACGTCAAGATTAAAAAATCCTGTTCCAGCAGTACCATGGAAAATCGCGAATGCTAATCCAATAGCCAAAATCCCTGCCGAAAAGGCGAAGTAAATTTTGCGCTTTTCCACGATTGGTTTTGGGGTGAAGTCTTGAACAGGCTCGGATTTTCCTTCTGCGTGTGCGGCTTCCAAAGCCTCTCTTTGTTTTTTGGACAGGATATGCGAAGCTTTAATGAAGCCCAAGTCCATTAGGCAAACGGTGATAATTCTTGTAACAACAAGGCATGTGAACATACTTACCAAAATACCAATGATTAGCATTTGCGCAAAGCCCATAATCGGGCCTGTACCCAGCCAGAAAAGCACGCCACCCGCAATAAGCGTAGTAACATTACTGTCCACGATTGCTGGCCAAGCACGTTTGTAACCTGTACGCATTGCCGAGCGAAGCGTCTTGCCCATAGCAACTTCTTCTCGAATGCGTTCAAATATAACGATATTTGCGTCCGTGGCCATTCCTATGGATAGAATCAGTCCCGCGATTCCAGGTAAGCTTAGGGTGACTCCCAGCGCGGAGATTATGAAAAGCACGATTGACACATAAATAATCAATGCCAAGTCGGCGCATATTCCCATTGTGCGATAGAAAATTCCCATAAACAGAAGCACCAAGAATAACCCGATTATACCAGCGATTATGCTTGTACGAAGTGCGCCAGCACCAAGCCGCGCACCAATTAGATTCATGCTAACAACTTCTAGCCCAAAAGGTAACGACCCTTGATTAATTTGCGCAGCAAGTTCGCTCGCGCTTTCCATGGTCATGTTTCCGCCCGAAATAATTCCGCTACCATCAGTAATAACGGCGTTAATCGAAGGGCTGGTAATTAACACGTCGTCCATGAAAACAAACATCTGGCGGTGAAGATTGTTCCGCGTAAATTCTTGGAAAATCCATGCGCCCTCACTGTCGAAGGTGACGCTTACGCCCACTTCTGGATATACCACGCGGAAGGCGTTTGCTACATTCGCACCTGTCAAAAAGACTTCGCCGTGTTCGTCCACGAACATTAGCATTGCCGTCGCGCCTATTTCTGCTACGGCGGCCTCTGCGTCGTCTACGCCAGGTATGTCTACGCGGATTTGCCGTAAACCTTCCAACACTGCGTCGGCTTCTGTGTAGTTGCGTCTATCCAAGCGAGTACGCATCAAAGATTGCGCCGCCGACATATCCGCTGATGACGGATTAGGAATATCTGCTTCATACAAAATACTTACTCCGCCCATCAAATCCAACCCTTGGCGGATATTTCCAATGCCCCACATGCGCGGCCGCACGTTTTCACGCTCACGCGTTCCAAAGGCGTTTTCTACATATTCGCCGTACTCGTCTTGCACATACACATACTCTGTACTAATCGCAGGCACGCCGAACGCATTTATTAAAATAAGTGCCGCCGTCCCCGCCAGAATCAACGCTAAAATTAACGCGCTTTTCGCTTTCATTGAATCGTCCTCCATTAATGTTTTGTAATACAATCCGAGCGATTATATCACAAATTTGCCCATTGCTACATAAAACATGCAATAAAAAAAGACAAATTTGCAATAATGTGATAAATTTGCGTTATAGCGATTTCATTTGAAAAGGAGTTTTAACAATGAATCTAAAGGATTTTGAAAGTCACGTTGATAGCAAAATTTTAGAACGAGGTAAGAGTTATTATAGGTCTGGGCATATAGTGGCGTTGGAGTTTGATGGTGATGAATGGGTTGCCGAAGTAGATGGCAGTGAAGAGTATACTGTTACAGTTAATCTTTCGGACGAAGGGCTAATTTTAAATACATATTGCGACTGCCCTTACGATTGGGGCGATTACTGCAAACATCAAGTTGCGGTATTTTTCGCGCTACGTGAAAAGGAACAACAACCTAAACAAAAAACCGCAAAACCAAAACAAAACGAAAGTCTTGAAAGCATTCTTTCAAAGCTGGACAAGCAAGCCCTTGTCGCGCTTATTGTGGAATATGCGGAAATTTACAAGCCTATGAAAAGTGAAATTCGATTCCGATATGCAGAGAACGTTGATATTACAAAATCTGCGCGGCAAGTGGTGCGTAGTGCCATTAGCGCGGTTAAGCGTAGGGGGCATATAGAATATCACGATACGGAAGCGGCAACTGATGGCGCGCAATCAATTCTGCGAACGATGGAGAACAAAATAGATTCCAACGAACTACTAACCGCCGTTTCGTTGGGAATCATAATTGCAGAAGAAATGATGGAATTGCTAGATTACTGCGACGATTCCAATGGATATGTAAGCGGAACAATAAGCGAAGCGGTAGAGCAAATGAACAGCGCGATTTTAGCCATGCCCCAAGACTACAATGATAGCGGAAAGATATTTGATGCAATTATCACCCATGCCGCAAGCAGCACATACAGCGGCTGGCAAGATTGGCGTATAGACCTGCTTTCAAGTCTTGTACCATTCTGCCACAACAAAGAAAACAGAACGCGATTGGAAGATTATTTATCGACCCATGTAAATCAGAAAGTAAGCCAGTGGTCGTATAGTTATGAATTGCGCAATAAGCAAATGCTTCGATACAAAATAATCAATCAATTTGATGGCGAAGAAGCCGCACAGCACTACGTCGAACAAAACTTGGATAACATTGATTTTAGGCGCAAGGCGATAGATACCGCCATAACACAGGGGAATTACGACAGAGCAATTTCTCTTTGCCTTGATGGGGAAAATAGCAATCAGCAACAGGCTGGAATCGTAAAAGACTTGCGAGATAGCAGATACACAGCATACGAATTAATGGGCAACAAGCCCGAACAAAAAAAGCTTGCACTTACAATGCTGATGGACAGGGATTTTGATTATTTCCTCAAGTACAAAAGCCTGCACACAAAGGAAGAATGGGTAACGGAACTCTATAATATATTGGACAAAACCGAAAGCAAAAGCGGGATATATTTAGAAATCCTTGTACACGAAAAACATAAACCTCGACTTCTCGCCTACTGCGAAAAAAATCCCTTTGCTATTGACCGTTATCATAAGCATTTATTGCCAGAATATCAGCATGAAGTAGGGCAAATTTTTGCAAGCCACATCAGAACAACAGCCGAAAGGGCAGATAGCCGAAGCAATTATCGTGAAGTTTGCAAACTGATTCAAGCCTGCGACAAAGCCAGCCCAAGCGCAACAGATTCGGTGTGCGCGGAAATTTTGCTGAAATATGCTCGCAAACCAGCTTTCATGGACGAAATGCGGAAGATTAAAAAGCGGTAACTTCCACGGGAAACAAATAAGCATAATCAAATACTGTCTGTTATAATAGGGCAGTGTTTTTTTATTGGCGAGGAAACAGCTCATGGCTTCGAGACGTATGCTGTAGCTTGCCATGCAGATCATCGGCGAAATGCGGCTGTGCCGCTTTTTAATATGCTAGGAAACTGCTATAAAATGGGAATAGGTGTCACTTGTAAGTATGTACACAAAAAAGCCCTCGGATATTCAACAGCAAGAGAACAGC
>WQVV01000239.1 GCA_009785665.1 Defluviitaleaceae bacterium | reverse complement strand
CTAAATCCAGAAATCCTATTAAATCTGCCCGCCGCCACTATTACCCGCCCCGACGGAAGCGCGACCAACATTTCCCTAAGAGTATTTCGGCCGTTATATGTTAAAACAGCAAAGTTTTGACTCTGATGTATATTAATCTCTGAATGCTCAAAAGGAACAATCACTTCCCCCATGTTGTTTATCAACCCTCGCGACCAACCATAAGGCGGTTTTCTTGCAATTGCAAAATCTGCTCTACTAAAGGGAGAAACAGTATCAAAATAATTACCAATTTCGTAAAAGGTAGGCTCAATTATAAAATCCCCGTTCTTGTCGATAATCCCCCATAGGTCGTCTACACGCACGATGGTTGTGCTACTATTCCCAAATGGCAATGCATGACAAAATATAGGCTCTACGATTAATCGCCAGTTTGTTCCGTAAGTAGGAATGTTGATGACATAGGGCAAACTTTCTGATAATTCCAGTGCGTAATAGGTTGCGTAATCTTTTAACATTGGCAAGGGGTTTGGGGATTCTTCTATCTCCAAAATTTCGAGCGGTTCTTGTATTTCTTGAAACTCTTGCGATTCTTCAATTTCGACCACTTCTTCTATTTCTTCGCGTTCGTATAATTGCGCGGCTTCTGCATTGGTATCGTCGTCCAATTTAAATGATGTTTCCCCCATTGATAAATATGTTGCCACTTCCTGCCCACAAGAAGCCAATAGCATAATTACGACTACCATGATTAACGCTGCCACCTTACGCATAAAAATCCCCTCTCTGTTGATAGTTTTTTAAAGCCAAATGGAAGCTGGTACAGTTTTCCTATTATAACAGAATATCTGGCAAATAAAAAAGCGGCAACAGCCCCATTCCGCCGATAACCTGCATGACAAGCTAACACATACGTCACGAAGCCATAAACAGTTTCCGAGGCAATAAAAAACGCCCCGCCTATAGCAATCACTGTTTCGAGGTGCTTTTGCTATAGGCAAGACGCTTTGCGCGCTTGGTTATACCGCTTTGGCTGTAGCCGCCGCATATGTTGGTTTACGCATAGCATGTGCATTGCAAGCCACCCATGCCGCTATTGCGTCGTTTAAACTATTTTTATTTGCACCACCACGATAATTAGGGTCGTCAAGCTGTACACCATCATTTTCCCAACCGCAAATATCACAAACATCAAAATCATTATCTTCTTCAAATTCATATCTATTACATACAGGACATTTAATCATATGTTACACCTCCATCTCTTAACATTTGACGCTCGAAATAACGCGTCCCCTCGTCGGGCTGAAACATAGTGCGTATGCCGTTTCTTGTACATTTAACAAAATCATTTGTAGATTCGTCGAACCTAACAATATCACCATTAGCAGCCCGATAACCTAATATATGGTCATTTACTGCTGACCTCGCCAAGTCATGCGCCCTTTGCGCATACTGTTCTTTAGTAAATTGCGGGTATTGATTGTTGTGGTCACTGTCAAAACCACTTCCAAAGTGCTTGTTAAGATTTTTTGGTGCAAATCCTAATAACTCTGGATTCGCGCCTGTGGCACTATATTCAGTTTGCCCTCTTTTGGCGGTACTATTATCAAGTTCCATACTCTTATTTCCACCCCGCCTTGCAAGTTGCCATTGGAGACTATAGCGAACGACTTTCAAAATCGTGATTGCACGTTGGGCAAAACCAGCAAAAACGCTCACTTCGCGTTTTTTGCTACCCTCCTTCAATCACGTTTTTCAATATCATTCACTATACGATTCAGCTTATCAAAAAATCCACTGTTCAGCAATAATAAATCCATCGTAAAATTTTTTATTGTTTACGTCGTTATTTGTCTGTATAATTATGCTTATTAAAACTTAGGGGGTTGCCTAGAATGGAACGAAGCGCGTTAAGACTTTCACACAAGCTTATTTTGGGAATGACGTTGTTTTCTGTGCTTGGACTGGTGGTTGCGTTTGTGATTGTGAATGTATTTGTGCGTAACGAAGTTTACAACAATATTATTGCATCTGCGCAAAACAACATGATTATCTATGCAACAGAGTTGGACGGCTGGTTTCAGAACAGCTTGCATGTTTTGGATTCTATGGCGGTGGTTTTGGAGACTGTCAACGAGGAACAAATGCGGGAATTGTCTGTGCCATTTGTAAATGCCCACGACTATATAATTATGGGTTTTATCGGCATTGGTGATGAAAACAGAGCTATTTCTGGTTTCCTGCCCGAAGACTGGACACCACCTGCGGGATTTTATGTACATCTACGACCATGGTATGTTGCGGCTATGGAAAATCGCGGGAGGTCGGCATTTACAGAGCCTTATGTGTCTGGGGCATATCCATACGCGATTGTAATATCGGCGGGTCGGTATCTTCCTAATCTCGCGGGGAATGCTGTTGTTGGCATAGACATTGTACTTAATGATGTTATGGAGCTACTGGATTCATATAATGTACCCGAGGGAGGATATTTGTTCCTATTAAGCCCAGAAGGAAACATTGTGTCGCACCCTCATGAAAATTTCGCGCCAACTCCTGCGGGAATGCGCAATATAAATCAGTTCCCAGAATACGCAGTTCTTGAACAACTGGCAGGAGCTAGTTTTGGGCGAGAACGATTTAGAAATCCATACGGCGTAAATTCGTACATCATGACATTTCCGATAGAATCCACTGGTTGGACGTTGGTTAGTGTTTTTCCTGTAGTTGTTACGGAAAGACCTGTTTGGCGAACTCTTTTAATCATTCTCGCGACCATTGCAATTATCGTTGGCATGGTGACATTATTTTCGCTTGTTTTCGTGTCGCTAAAATTCATACGCCCTATTTCCAAAATCAGCGCGAATCTAAACGAAGTGGCTAAAGGCAATTTCGATATAAACCTTAACCGAGCAAATCTTTCGGGCGACGAAATAGGCTTGCTAACTCACGATGTCGGCAACTTAGTTGACAATGTGCGAGGTCTAGTAACCGACTTTGAAACTATGACCAAGGAACATATGGCAGGGCGATACAATTTCCGTCTGGATGAATCGCGTTACGCTGGCGCGTATGCAGATTTAATCGAGCAATTAAACACCATGACTTCCCTTTATGTACAAGACACCGTAGAAATGATTAACGTGGTAAAACATTACAGCGAAGGCAATTTCGACTGCGAAGTACGCACATATGAAGGCGATTGGGTATGGGCAAACGAAGCAATGGCGGCCATGCGCACCAATTTTATAAACGTGATTAAAGACATAGACACCCTAGCCAAAAACGCAGTACAAGGCAACTTTGACGAAAAAGCCGACGAAACAAAATTCAAAGGAAGCTGGGCAGAAATTATCCGTTCGTTAAATAACCTAGTTGAAGCCGTGGAAAAACCAATTTCCCTAATCGAACATGAATTGATTCAAATGTCAAAAGGCGAGTTCTCCAGATTAGACGGCGATTTCAAAGGGCATTTTGCGGCAATGGTGGACGCATTCAATCGCACCAACGAAACTACCCTATCGTACATCAGCGAAATATCAGACGTACTAAGCGGTATTGCCAACGGCGATTTATCAGTTTCCGTTAAAAGCGAATTTATCGGAGCTTACGCCCCCATAAAAACCGCCCTAATTTTAATTACAGAGGCCCTGAACAAAATAATATCCGAAATTTACGCAGCGTCTCAAAACGTACTAGAAGGCGCGAAGCGAATCACAAGCAATGCAATGGAACTTGCCGAAAGCTCTAACTCGCAAGCGGCTTCGTTGGAAGAACTGAACACCTCTGTAGAACTTGTGAATATTTCAACACGGCGGTTTGCAGAAAACGCCCGCAACGCAAACACTCTTTCCAGCACCTCCACCAACAACGCTCAAGAGGGCAACGAGGCCATGAAACAAATGCTTGAAGCAATGCTTCAAATAAAAGATTCGTCCAGCAACATTTCCAAAATAATCAAGGCGATTCAAGATATAGCATTCCAAACCAATCTACTAGCCCTAAACGCCGCTGTAGAAGCCGCACGCGCTGGCGAACATGGAAAGGGCTTCGCAGTAGTAGCCGAAGAAGTACGCAACCTAGCCGCCAGAAGCCAAGACGCGGCATCCGAAACAACAAACCTAATAAGCGATTCCATAACACGCGTAGAATCGGGAACGTCCATAGCAAAAACAACTTCCGCGTCCTTCGACACAATAGTATCCACCGCAAACGAAGTACTAGGTCTAATCAACAACATAACCACAGACGCAACAGAACAGGCCGAAATGATTTCCCAAATAAGCTCCATTCTACTAGACACAGCAAACACAGTACAAGATAACTCCAAGTTTGCACAAGAGGCCGCGGCCACAGCAGAAGAACTAAACTCCCAATCAGAAATGCTACAAGAACTCGTGTCGTTCTTCAAGATTAGAGGTCAAAAGATTTAAGGTCAAAAGATTTTAAGGTCAAAAGATTTAAGACCTTGGGACGCTGTCCCAAACCCTGCAAGGGGGCGCAGCCCCCTTGACCCCGCTTTTTGGAATTTTATATTGAGTAGAATTGCTATAGT
>WQVV01000238.1 GCA_009785665.1 Defluviitaleaceae bacterium | reverse complement strand
TCCGAGGGCTTTTTTGTGTACATACTTACAAGTGACACCTATTCCCATTTTATAGCAGTTTCCTAGCATAGTACATACTTACAAGTGACACCTATTCCCATTTTATAGCAGTTTCCTAGCATATAAAAAAGCGGCAAAGTCGCATTTCACCGATGACCTCATTGGCAAGCTAATGCATACGTCTCGAAGCCGTGAACAATTTCCTAGCCTATAAAAAAAAGATTGCCCGTTTTTGCGCAGAGCAATCTTTTTATTTTCGATTTTTCGTCTAGCCTTTTATAACTTGTACAGTTCGGGTAGCATCGTCTCAATCATTGTATTGATAGATGTAGACTGCGCGATTTACACTATCCCAACGAACCACCGCTCCCAGTACTTCCGATATATAGCGAATGGGAACAACAGTACGACTCTGTCTAATCGTTGGTGTACCTTTACCATCTGGTAATGGCACATCAACCACTAATGCGAGTTCCGCCGTACTGGTTATCATTGTTACTGTTCGGGTTTCGGATGCCCATTCTACATCTGCACCAAGAGCCTCAGCCGCGGCACGTAATGGTATCATTGTTCGATTGTATGCTGGGTCGATAAACGGAGCAACCTCATTTAAATGGGGATGTCCGTCGATACTAAATAGCACATTATCAATGCCGAACCGTATCACCCTACGTTCGGGGGCATTTACTGTAAGCATAAAATTTTGCACATACATTCCAGCTTCGTTTGTTGCTGTGATTGGAAATGCATGTGTCCCCACTGTTGCCGTATCAGCTACTACCAACTGCCCACCAATGATACTCACTCCAACAGGTGCGTTTGTTAGTGTAAAATTAACTGGTGCTGTGCCTGTGGCATTAAGTTGCAATGAGCCGCCGTTGCCTTCCGTAACTGCAAGTGTGTTTAAACTTACAATTCTTGGTGCTATCGCACTTGGCGCAACCCTAGTTACTGTAAGCGTAAATCTTTGCGCATTATTTCCAGCAGAATTTGTTGCCGTAATTGTAAATGTGCTTGTACCCTCTGTTACTGTGGGTGCAATTGTTAGTTGGTTGCCGCTAATACTTACTCCAGCAGGCGCGCCCGATAATGAGAATGTAATCGGTGTCGTGCCTGTTGCTGTAAGTGAAAGAGTACCGCCCGTGCCTTCCAAAACTGTTAAAGCGTTTGCGCTAATAATAGTTGGCGCAACAGCAACATTGTCCACTGTAAGAGTGAAATTTTGCACATCACTTCCAGCTTCATTCGTTGCCGTAATTGTAAATGCACGAGTTCCTGCGGTTACTGTGTCTGCAATCACCAGATACCCACCACTAATACTAACTCCAGCAGGCGCGCCCGATAACGTAAAATTAATAGGCGTTGTACCTGTGGCTGTAAGTAGGAAAGAAACTCTACTGCCTTCCGAAACGCTTAATGTGTTAGCACTGGTGATAGTTGGTGCGACAACGGCTGGCGTAACCCTGTTTACTGTAAGCGTGAAGCTTTGTTCAGTACTTCCAGCTTCGTTGATTGCTGTAATCGTAAATGCGTGTGTTCCTTCTGATACAGAAGGCGCGACCACCAATTGCGTACCACTGATACTAACTCCAGCAGGTGCGCCCGATAATGTAAAATTAATCGGTGCTGTGCCTGTAGCCGTAAGCGACAAAGAACCGCCGCTACCTTCTTGAACTGTTAAATTGCTGGCATTGGTAATTGTTGGCGCAATTGTTGTTTCTGCTGCATCAACGATATTGACAGCACCATTCCCTGCTGTAAAAGTTACGCGCATGGGCATAAAATTCTCAACCCTGTAAGCAGATGCCACGCTTACACCAATAGGCACTGTACCTATTGGTGCATTATCAGCAACTCTGAATCGAAGTGTCGCAAGATTCCCTGTTGCGGTTGTAACATCTGTCGGGTTTGCCAAGTCAAACCCCAAAGCAAAAGGATTGTTTTCTATAGACGGGGGCATTGGTAACGGAATTAGCGTGGTGGGTGTTACACTAACCAATGTTAGCGCATTATTATCGTAGCTAACATTTAGCCGTAGATTACTAATCCCACTATTAGCGTCCAAGCTAACCACTGTATACACATATTCACCACGCGAAGCAGTTTCGTGCGAAAGCGAAACTGAACTGTTCGCATTTCCCGCAATTGCCGTAGCGTCTTCCGCATCTATAAATCCTGCAACCGATGCAAGCGAGGAAATACTACCAACATCAACGCCGCCACCCCTAGCAAGAACCGCAACAGGTTCACGCCGTATAAATTGAACGGGATGTCCTGCAAGATACATTCGCAGAAGACTTACATCTGCATCCGTCACTTCGCCATCTCCATTAACATCAGCCGCAATTAAGCAAATATTAACAAGATGCCCCGCAAGGTACATTCGGATTAGACTTACATCAGCGTCGGTTATTTCGCCGTCGCCGTTGACATCGCCTAGTAATGGAATAACTTCGTCTAGGCCATATAGATTTCCATTGAAGTTATCATCAAAAAGGAAAGCTAACTCGTAAGGACAATCAGTCCAATGACTATAGTTTGTTGTTTGGAAAAGCTCATCGTCTAAAAAAAGTGCAGATGGCATTTGAAGCGTATGCAAAACTGCAACACTTTGAGTCTGTCCAAATCCAATAATTTGGTTGCTATTGCGAGCAACTGTTCTCGGTCTAACCGCAGACCTCGAATTGCCCGAAATAGAATGTATTTGAGTAGGAGTCACCTCAACTATAATAGAAATGTGATTAAATTGTCGGTTTTGACCAGCTACTACGCGCGACGCGCCGCTCCCTCCAGTATTCCAATTAAAAAAAACTAAATCGCCTGGACGAGGAGTATATCCACTTCCTAAAGCATGTGCTCTCCCATGACTATTTAAATAATCCCATGTGTATGCTACAGATGCATGACGTACACTTCTTCCCCCAATATTTTGGAAAGCCCCCGCTTGATTAAATACCCACGCAACGAACGCTCCGCACCAATGATAATCAAAGCTCCCATTTATAGACCCCCACCATTCTGTATATCTTCTGTGTTGGGTGTTACCCAATTCACCGCGAGCAACTTCAACAATTCGATTGGAGTGTGTTGGCTCTGTATCCGTCAAATGTTCTACGATTACCCAACCACCAAGCTCACTAGGCCTATCTTGTCGGAACGGAGCCCAAGCCCAACCATCACGGATATAGGAAACATAAATCCTTTCACCAGGGTCGAGATGCCTCTCAAATACATGATTCACATGGCGCGCATATCTATGAACACCTGTTCGCCTAACAGCCCACATATCGCCATTAAAAGGCACTCGCTGTGGCTCGGTGGCTAACCATTCAACAAGCACATAGCCCCCAAGTAAATGTGGGCGTTCTATATTCCAAGGAACCCAAGCCCAAATACCTTGAATCCAATCGACATAAACTCGTTCACCTTGACTAATGTATCTATTTGTCGGCCCCATATAATTTTGATAGGTGTAAGCCCATGTTCGAGTCGTTGCCCACATATAGCCGCCTGGTTCTCGTTGAGGTTCTTGTCCCCCAACAGGCGTAAGTTCCAGCCCTATATAAAGTGCTGTTCGCAATCCTTGACGATAAACATATATCCTTTGTATACCTTTAAGCACAGATTGCCCCCGTTGCCCCGTAACAGTTATTGTATTCCCTGATACATTTACCTGAACTTCGGGCGGTAGTGTTCTTCTGTCAACAGTTACTGCACCAGTTGCTGTGCCTCCTACAGTAATAGTTTGCCTTAAATTGTTGTTGTTTATTGTGACAGTTGCAGGACTTAGAGTTAGCGTATACGCCGCCAAGTATTGTCTGGGCACAACTCCTATCTGTCCGTTGAAATTAACTCTTGCCCAATTGGGAGTAGCTACCCTAACGAACATTCTTTCACCAGCTGGTATATGCGTCAAAATACCACCAGTAGTAGATGAACGAAGCGGCACACCCATGCTAGTAGGAAGATGGTATCGCCTCATAAACCTGTAACTGTTGAATGTTTCAACGCTAGACAAATAATTCCGCTGCACATACCCTGTTCGCCCACCAAAACTTGTCCTTGCCCAATTTTGATTCATTGCAGTAATGAATATTATTTCCTCGGCTGGGATATGAGCCAATATAGCAGAGTTTTGATTTTGCGATGAACGTAACGGCACACCTTGAGCAGATGGAAGATTCAATCTTCGCACTGCTCTGTATTCATTGACTGCCTCCATGCCTAATACCGTTATAGGCGAAAAAACCACGGACGATAATATCATCGCTAATGTAAGCACAATAGCGACAATACATTTGCTTTTTGCAACCATTTCAAAAAACTCCTTTCGGTTTAAGGTCTAATTTCTGTTTGGTTTGCTACTACTCCCTCACTAACATAGGCAACACCCCTTTTCTACCGCAACTGTAATTTATGGTGGCAAAGTCTTAGACTTTGCCGCTTTATATTAAGCGGCTCTTGGTGTTATATTGAGAACGAAGAAACTCATTCCCCACCCACAAACCGCGAAATACCTACTCATGTAACAGAATATCTATTGT
>WQVV01000237.1 GCA_009785665.1 Defluviitaleaceae bacterium | reverse complement strand
GCGATTCTGAAAGGCTGTCCCAAACTTCAACCAATTGCGGGCATGTGAAGTAATCGGGGTTAAAAGGGTCGGCGGTGGAGAAGTTTGGGGCTTGTGCCATTGCTAGAATTTCCCCCGTGAAAGGCTTCATTACAATCATGCCCACAAATTGGCTGGGGTGGTTTATTAGTGTGTTATCAACGTATTGTTGCGCAAGCCGCTGAATATCGCTGTCCAAGGTGGTTACGATATTATGACCAGCTTCTAGTGCTTCGTGGTGTTGCGCCTCAAGCCCCCATAGGAAGTCACCGCGAGCAAAGCCCATCACTTGCGGCGCGAAAAATGGGTCTGTGATTGGTTGCCCGCTCCTGTCCATAAAAATGCCACGCGTTGGCGGGTTCGCTTCTTGTCTGATGTCAAACGTAGCAACAAAGTAATCAGTTTGATTATTCCGCGACCATGCACGAAAAACCAACCCCGTAACAGAAAGCATAAAAATCGCCGCAACTGCTATTACAACAAATTTTCCCCTCACTAAAATCACCCCACAGAAGAATTAAAATCACCAACATTGTGAATATTAAACGGCTGAAAATGTTCAATTTCCAAAACGCCGTTGTTTAACCGCGCCAACAACTGCCCCGAAATATCAGCGGCTTCGCAAGCAAGAATAAACACTACAGAACCTTCCGATAGCGTTGAATATGGGTCATAAGGGTTTTGCACAAAGTTGGGCGTTGATGGTAACGTGAATACATATTCCCCAAATGGCGCAATCGGCGGAAGGTCTGTACCTAAAGTCACGCGATACAGCGGGATTGAAACAGGGCGAAACTCGCCTTCACTATAGTGAAAAAGCACAGAGGTACGGCGGAAAAACTCCCCATCAAAGTTTACAAACTCGACCATAACTTCGGGAATGCCGCTACCGTCAAAGTCAAGCAGGTAATATTCGATAGCTATTCCAAATTCCGTTTGGGCAAGCAGATTTCCGCTTGGGTCGCGGTATTCGTTGTTGTGCCAGTTAATCATCCAGCCTATGTCGTAATGTATTACCGACGCTACAGATTCCCCATCTCTTCTTCTTGGCACTGTAGATGACGGCATTCTATGGCGCGTGGATTGCCATGCGTAGTAATCATGTCTTGCCATTAGGTCAAGCATACTTGGAAAGCTTTGTAGAAGAAAATCATCAACCAATTGCCGCGACATTTCGCAGGCAAACGGATAATTGCTTCTGTTCTGACTCATGATGCTGGCGGGGACGACTGGTTGTCTGTTGTTCCAGTTTCGTACATCTTCCCAGCCTTCAGACCTGTCGTATGTGTAGGTATTCCATAGGGCTGTCCAGTCTGGTTCGTTTTGCTCTTTTGGTTCTTCTGTCAAAATTGCGGGGGTTTCGTAATTGTTGTATTCTTCGGCCGCGACCGTTCCTGTCGAAAATGCCACTCCTGCAACAACCGTAGCCGCAAGCACTATACCAAATAATGTGATTCCTATTTTCTTCTTGCCGCTGTCCATGATGGACATGATTCTATTTTTCATACCTTTTTTACCTCCATAGAAATTAGTTGATAGATTAGTTTTCCATTGCAATTGCCCACGCGCCACGCCCAGAATGGTTATGCTGTACTTTTGGCGTGCTTCTAAACCTTTGCCGTTCATGGTTTTTGCGTCGCAGGACAATTCGCATAACACCTCGATTGCCCGTGCCATTAAGTAAACAATAGGATTAAACCAGTGCATTGCTGTGGCAAGAAGCACCAAACCTTTGTAATATAAATCTTTCCGCTGGTAATGCACAAGTTCGTGCTTGAGAATAAACCGCAATTCCTCTCGCGTTAAATGCGATTCTGGCAACAGAATGCGCGGTCGAATAAAACCAACAAGCATGGGCGTTCCTATATACGGGAATCGAAAAAGCCCTATCTCTTGATTAATTCCCATTTGAGATTTCACGCGTTCAAACAACGCCAAAACTGCATTGTCGGTGACTTCTTCGCTATAACGCTTCACTGCCCGTGTAAATTTAAAATGCCTTTCCGCATGTACCGCAAGCGCGAAGATAAACCCAATAAGCCAGACTTCACCAGCAAACCGCAACCAAGGAAACGAATACAACAAATGGGAAATAGTCGTAGTAGACGGCAACGAAATAACCTCTACCGCATCAAAATTCCAATGCTGGTTAAATTCTTGCGGCACGGGCGCGTCAACAGAATATTGCGGCAAAGTCAATGACGCAGAAGCATCAAGCAAACCAGATGGAATTTCAATTTCCATCAATGCAGGTACAGAAACGTAAGCACTTGCCGTTGTAGCTTCCGATGCACCAAACGACGACGCGGTAGTATTTGCTTCCGCTCGCGCTATCAAATCCGCTATCGAAAACCTAGGCAATTCCAATTGCGGTCTAAACGGAAAAATCAGCCCAATCACGATAATCAGCCACGCGTAATACCGCCCCGCTTGGGAATATCGTTTTGCCAAAAGTGGCTCAACAGCAATGTAAAGAAGCGCGAGTACCGACATCACCACGGAGCTAGTCAGCAAAGCCACGATGAAATTCTGCATTTTAACCCCTCCGTTCTTTTGTCCATTGAAGAAGTTCGTCAATATCCGCGTCACTTAACGAACCGCCATCATACAACGAAGCCACCAACCCCGAAAACGAATTATCATGAATCTGTCGCAGGAAATTCCCCGATTCAAATTTTAGATAATCGTCCTTTCGTACAAGCGGAAAGTACAGACGTTCCTTACCCTTCTTCTCGGAAGACAAAAATCCGCGTTCTGTAAGCCGTTGCATTAGCGATACAATGGTTTGGATTTTGCATTCCTTTGTTAGATGCTTCATTACTTCTGATGTGGTTATTGGTGGTTTTTTCGCCCAGACAATTTTCATAATGTCAAACTCTGCATCCGGCAGTTTTTTCATCTGTTCCATAGATTGGCCCTCCATGTCGTGCAATTTAAGACGTTCGCCTTACAGTGATATAATACAATCGTCTTAAATGGTTGTCAACAATTTTCTGCAAAAAAAAGCAGGGTATCTTTTTCATACCTTGCTCCTCTTCTTATTGAATCTGTTTATTTTCCACTACAAAGCGCAAATGGCTTCTATTTCTATGTTAGCGTTTTTGGGTAGTGCGCAAACTTGGTAGCAAGCACGAGCTGGCGGAGCGGTTGGGAAGAACTTTGCATAGGCTTCGTTTACTGCGGCGAAGTTGGATAGGTCTGTTAGTAGGATTGTTGTTTTTAATATGTTTTGCATATTGCTTCCTGCTGCTTCTACTATTGCGGCTATGTTTTTTAGGGCTAGGGTGGTTTGGTCGGAGATTGTTTCGCCAGATAGTTCGCCTGTGGTTGGGTCTATGGGCAGTTGCCCCGATACATAAATTATACCACTATGCGCAGTGGCTTGCGAATACGGCCCTATCGCAGCAGGTGCGTTGGGCGTGCTAATAATTGTTTTCATATAAATAAAACCCCTCCGTTTTTTTCTATTAGTAACTGGCTTCGAGACGCAAACAAAAAGCTACCTACTATACTTTTACAGCAAAAAGCGGCTATGCCGCTGCCGCACCTAGCGTATGGCGGTTGCGTTTATTGCTTTTATGCATTTGTTTAGGTCTTCGGTTTGCCTGTTTAGGTCTTCTCGTTTTAGGTTGTAGACAGCTTGCGTTATTTTTTTGCTTGTAAGGTCTGAAATTAACATCGCGCCTATTTTTGTAAGTTCAAACTGCCATGCTTGACAATATTTCATTGCGGCCTCTTTGCTTTTTTTGGCTTCTACATTGTACTCCGCTACCGAACGGGCCATAAGTAACCACCTCCTGCGCATTTGTTTTTTATTGCCTAGGAAACTGCATCTCAGACTGGCGATGCATGTACTCGGCAAAAGGCGGCTTTGCCGCTTTTTTATATTATACCATAAAATATGGTGGTCTTGCGAGTGCTTGGAAAAGTATTGTTTGCCAAAGCCTTAGAGAATGTGATAAAATAACGATGAAATGGCTTTTTATTGCTTAGGAGAGGTGCTTTACTTGTGGATAAACGAAAAAACACTATTTTGATTTTGGACGACGACCCGCTTTTTGTAACGGTTCTGGTTGAACTACTCAAAGACGATTATACACTGTTCACCGCAAGAAATGGTCACAACGCAATAAATCTTGCCATGAACGAACGCCCCGACCTTATTCTAATGGACGTGAGTATGCCCGAAATGACGGGTTACGAAGTAATTTCCGCATTACAGTATATGAACGAAACTAAAAAAATTCCAACCATTTTCATCACCCACGCAGACACCCCGCAAGATGAACAACAGGGTTTGCGATTGGGCGCAGTTGATTATATCCAAAAAAGCCTTAGGGCGGAAGACATAAAAAAACGCATTGATATTCAAATAGAAATTATTAACGGCGCAAGGTCGTTATAACCATAAAAAAGCGGGCAAAGAACGCCCGCATAGAAAAGCAAAAGCCGATAGCTCACGTTTCGCTATCGGCTTTTTGTTAGAGATATGATAAAATACGAACCATGAAAACAGAGAGAAAATACAG
>WQVV01000236.1 GCA_009785665.1 Defluviitaleaceae bacterium | reverse complement strand
TCCAAGTTTTCCATTAAACAATATAAACAAAATTTGGACGTATGTAAAGCTTTCTGTAAAATTTGCCGCTATCACAAAATTTTTGGTATTATAAACTCAAACTTGTCCACCACATTGGAGGAATGAAAATGAGAGAATATGTATCACCCGCAGGAACTCTAATAATTGCCGCAGAAAATGGAAAAATCACAGAAATTAAGTATTTGAAAGAAGGGGATTCTCCCAACCTAGAAAACAAACCCGAAAACAACGCCATACTAGAGCAATGCGAAAAAGAACTTGATGCGTATTTCGCAGGGACTTTACAAAACTTCACAGTGCCGATAAATCCAAAGGGTACGCCCTTCCGCATGAATGTTTGGAAAGCCTTGCAAACCATTCCCCACGGCAAAACCATAAGCTACAAAGAATTAGCAATCAAAATAGGCAACCCCGCCGCAGTACGCGCAGTAGGTGGCGCGAATCACCACAACCCAATAAACATAATAATCCCCTGTCATCGTGTAATAGGCTCGAACGGAAGCCTAACAGGTTACGGCGGAGGTCTGGACAAAAAAGAGTTTCTATTAAACCATGAGAGGAGTATGTAAATGAAAGAAATGCATTTGATTGATGCAAAAATTATACGCAATGAAAAGATTGACCACGATATTTTTGCAATGGAGCTACACGCGCCCGAAATCGCAAAAACAGCGAGAGCGGGACAGTTTATAATGGTCTATCTTGATAAGGGTGAGTTGTTGCTACCGCGTCCAATCAGCATATACGATACCGACTGCGACGCTGGAACAATGAAAATAATTTATCAAGTAGTGGGAAAAGGCACGGCGGTTTTATCCAAATTGCCATTTGCGCAAGATGTGAAAATTCTTGGCGCGTTGGGTAATGGTTTTGACATAGAAGCTTTAGCCAGTGACAAGCCTTCCCATGTGGCGATAGTTGGCGGAGGGATTGGCATACCGCCGCTTTATCTACTTGCAAAAACTCTTGCGGCGCGGGGTGTAAAAATTGACGTGTATATGGGTTTTCGCAATGCTGCGTCTATTTTGATGGATATTTTGGTGAATGACCTTCTTCCAATTGCAAATAAAAATTCCATTGCGACAGAGGACGGAAGTGCGGGTTATCATGGATATGTCACTGGAGTTCTGGAATCGCAAGGCGCGGGCATACAGTACGACGAGATATTTTCTTGTGGGCCTAAGCTAATGCTTCAAGCCGTAGCGAATCTCGCAAAACGCGTCAACACGCCCTGCCAGCTATGCATGGAAGAACGTATGGCGTGTGGCATAGGAACATGCGTGGGTTGCGTGGTAAAGGTCGGCGGCAATTACGTTCGTGTATGTACAGAAGGCCCAGTGTTTCGCGGTGATGAGGTGATGTGTGATGGTTGATTTATCTGTGAATTTCGCGGGAGTGGAACTTAAAAGCCCCATTGTTACCGCGTCGGGGACGTTTGGTAGTGGCAAAGAGTATTCGCAATTTGTAGACCTTAATCGGCTTGGGGCAATCACCGTCAAAGGTGTTTCGCACGAGCCATGGGCAGGTAATCCACCGCCACGCATTGCAGAAACTCACGGTGGAATGCTAAACGCTATAGGTTTACAAAACCCCAGCGCACGCGAGTTCATAGCAAATGACTTGCCCTTCCTAAAGCAATTCGACACAAAAGTAATAGTAAACCTATGCGGCCGCACAATAGAAGACTATATCGCCGTAGCAAAAGATTTCGACGAAGCAGAAGGAATCGACTTCTTCGAGCTAAACATATCTTGCCCCAACATAAAAGCAGGCGGAATGGCAATGGGGACAGACCCCAAAATGGCAGAAGAAGTAACCCGCGTTGTAAAGCAACACGCAAAAGTCCCAGTAATAGTAAAACTAAGCCCCAACGTAACCGACATAGTATCAATAGCAAAAGGTGCGGAAGCAGGCGGCGCAGATGGTCTATGCCTAATAAACACGCTACTAGGAATGCGCATAGATATTCGCAACAAACAACCAATCCTAGGAAACAAAATAGGCGGGCTATCAGGCCCAGCAATTAAACCCGTAGCAGTACGAATGGTTTACCAAGTAGCAAAAGCCACAAACCTACCAATAATAGGCACAGGCGGCGTATCAACATGGGAAGACGCAATCGAGTTCATAATGGCGGGCGCAACGGCGGTATCTGTAGGCACAGCGAATTTCGCCAACCCCCGCGCCACCATAGAAATTCTCGACGGAATAATCAGCTATATGCAAGACAACAAAATCCAAAATCTAAACCAGATAAGGGGAATAATCGAATGAACAACGCAGAAGAAATTCTAAAAATGTCAGACGCACTACTAGAAGGACATTTCCTACTAACATCGGGAAGACACGGCACACAATACATGCAATGTGCAAAAGCCCTGCAATACCCAGAGTACGCAGAAGAATTAGCTCAAATGGTAGCCGAAAAATTCGCAAACGAAGAAGTAGACACCGTACTAGCCCCCGCAATAGGCGGAATAGTATGGGGCCACGAACTAGCCCGCGCCCTACGCGCCAAGAGCATTTTTGCAGAGCGCGAAGATGGCAAAATGACACTACGCCGCGGCTTTGAAATGAACAAAAACACAAGAGTAGTAATAGCCGAAGACGTACTAACCACAGGCGGCACAATAATGGAAGTAATGGAAATAGCAAAAGCCCACGGCGCAACAATAGTTGGCGTAGGCGTAGTAGTAGACCGAAGCAATGGCAAAAAAGAAGTAGGCGCGAGAGTAGAAGCCGCATTATCCACAGAAATAATCAGCTACACCCCAGAAGAATGCCCACTGTGCAAACAAGGCGAGCCAATAGTAAAACCTGGCAGCCGCACAAAACCCTAAAGAATCAACTGCGTAGCATACAAAAGCAAAAACCCTGGCGCGCCCAAAAGCCCCACCACCATAGCAGTAACGGCGTTAATCCCAACCGCAATCCCAAAACCCGCAAACAAATAATTAAACACCAAAATCCCAACCACACCAAGAACGGCATTACGCACCACACTAAGCAACCACTTAAACTGCTTAGTATAAAAAAGATACGCAATAAACCCAAACCCCAGCGCAATCAAAAGCCACATAAAAGCATCCATAACTAAAACGTACCCCCATTCCCTACATCATACAAAAACATTTACCAACTCAATGCCCTAATAGCCAACAAAGAGGACGCGTCCCCTTGCAGGGTTTGGGACAGCGTCCCAAGGTCTTAATCTTTAAAATTTTTATAACCTAGGCATAGCCGTGTACTATGCCTTTTTCCTTGCACTGGTTTAGATAGTATTGGTATTTTAAATTTGCCGATTTTAATTCGTATACTAAACTGTCTACCAAAATTGCGTCGGTGGTGTGGTCGAAGCAATTATGTAGAAACTCCATATCGCTTTTGACCGCCTCAAGTGCTATTACAAGTTCCAAATCCTCACGCGATAGCCGCTTGGATTTTCTGCCGAAAATTCTGCCTTTGTTTTTTGCTTCGGCTTTGCTTCGCTTATCACGCTTCTCTACTGGGGCTATTGGGTAGGCTATGCCTTGCGATACATTTGTCATAGGGTAACTCTCCTTTTTCGTTGTTTTATACGGAATGCCGAAAACATTTACCGACGACGAACTAAGTCTGCGGTCTTTTACGCAGACTTGAGCGACAGAGGAGGTTAATGTTTTCGCATTTCCGTTTAGGCGTAATGTAATTCTCCAATGTTGTATTATTAAATATAGCCCAATAATAGGATATTTATTCCAATTATTGGGCTGTTTTGTTTTTTGACATTGGATTCCAAGATTTTATGTCAAAGGTGCAATTCCCTAAACGACAAAAACCATCTGCTGGAATGCTGCATTCCTCGCAGATGGTTTTTTGTATTTCTTATTGCTTAATTGTTAGCGTGTTTCCCTATTCCCCTGTGCCTAGCCAGTATGCCTCTTGTTCTGGGGTTAGTTCGTCTAGGCCTAGGTTCATTGCTTTTGATTTCATTACGGCAATTTGGCGGTCTACGTCTATGGGGATTTTGTATAGGGCTGGGGCTAGGGTTTTTCCATTTTGGGCAATGTGTAGCGCACCCATTGCCTGTAGTGCGAATGACATATCCATAATGTCGGCGGGATGGCCGTTTCCAGCTACTATGTTTACTAGCTTGCCGTCGGCTAGTACGTTTAGGATTCTGCCATCTTTCATGTGGTAGCCTTCTATGAATGGGCGGCGTTCTTCTACTTTTGTAGCCATTTTTAGCAAGTCTGGTTTGGAGAACTCTACATCAAAATGCCCTGCGTTTGCTAGGAATGCGTTGTGGCGCATAACTTCGTAGTGTTTTGCGGTGATTACGTCTTTGTTGCCCGTTACTGTTACGAAAAATTCACCAATGCGGGCGGCATCGTCCATTTTCATTACGCGGAAGCCGTCCATTACGGCTTCCATAGCGCGCCACGGATTGATTTCTGTTACAATTACGCGTGCGCCCAAACCCTTTGCGCGCATTGCAACGCCCTTGCCGCAGAAGCCATAACCCGCAACAACAACATCACGCCCTGTAAGCATAACATTGGTTGTATA
>WQVV01000235.1 GCA_009785665.1 Defluviitaleaceae bacterium | reverse complement strand
GGGGTATCGGGTTCGGGCAAGTCGTCGGTGGTGTTTGAAACTATCGCGCAAGAATCCTGTCGATTGTATAACGAAACATTCCCTGCATTTGTGCGGGGATTTTTGCCTAAATATAGTTGTCCCGATGCAGACGAGATTAACAATATTTCGCCGTCTATCGTGATTGACCAGAAACGTATTGGTGGAAATTCGCGTTCTACGTTGGGGACTATTACGGATATAGACCCGTTGTTACGGGTGTTGTTTTCGCGCATTGGAAAGCCATTTGTGGGCGGCATGAGTTGTTTTTCTTTTAACGATACTTTTGGAATGTGCAAGCACTGTCAAGGAATTGGCAAGGTTGTCACCCTTGACTTGGACGCGGCTATTGATATGTCAAAATCGTTAAACGAGGGCGCGTTGATATTGCCTGCGCATGGTGTTGGCACTTGGCATTGGAAATTCTATGCGCATTCAAAGTTTTTCGATTGCGATAAGAAAATCGCGGATTACACCGAGGACGAGTACAATAAATTAGTTTACGCCAAGCCCGAAATAATTCACCTAGAGCAATTGCAGGACATGAACACAACATACGAAGGCTTAGTCGAAAGATTCGAGCGCACTCACATACGCGGCGGCGGCGAGAAATCCGAGAAAACCCAGAAAAAAATGAGTGCCTTCACCAAAACAGAAAAATGCAATGTCTGCGGCGGCAAACGATACAGCCAAGAAGTGTTAGCGTGCAAAATCGGAGATTACAACATAGCCGACTTCACAGCAATGCAGGTGGACGAGTTAATTAATGTCGTTGGTGGAATTAACGCGCCCGAAGTTGCCACAGTGATAAAAAATCTGACGCAACGATTGCACGACCTTATAAATATTGGGCTAGACTATGTAAGCTTAAATCGTGAAACGGCAACGCTTTCGGGCGGTGAAAGCCAGCGCGTTAAGATGGTAAAAAATCTTTCGTCCAGTTTGTCGGACATGCTTTATATTTTTGATGAGCCATCAATTGGGCTTCACACGCGTGATGTTCACCGCCTTAATGAAATTCTGATAAAACTTCGCGACAAGGGCAACACCGTAATAGTGGTAGAACATGACCCAGATGTAATTAAAATTGCAGATTACATCGTGGATATGGGGCCAAAGGCAGGTTCTCAAGGTGGCGAGATTATGTACGCTGGGGATTTCGCGGGGCTTGCGGCTTCTGGTACGCTTACTGCGAAGTTTCTAAACGCGCCCGTTTCTGTGAATGAAAACCCGCGCAAGTTTAATCCAGCGGAATCTTTTATCACAAAACCCAGCAGTTTGAACAATCTGAAAAATGTTAGTGTCGCCATTCCGAAAGGAGTTTTCACTGTGGTTACGGGCGTTGCGGGGTCTGGGAAAAGTACGCTTATTCATCAAGTTTTCGCAAAAGAACACCCCGACGCAGTTGTAATCGACCAGTCTGCTGTTACGGGAAATTCCCGTTCCAACCCAGCCACGTACACGGGTATTATGGATTACATTCGGCAGGAGTTTGCCGCCGCCACAGGCACTAATGTGTCTCTGTTTAGCTTCAACTCCGAAGGAGCTTGCCCCGTTTGCAAAGGCTTAGGCTATATAGAAACAGACCTGTCATACATGGACGCAGTAAAAAACCTCTGCGAAGAATGCGGCGGCAAACGCTTCAAAGCAGAGGTGCTGGATTTAAAATTAAACGGAAAATCCATAGCCAACGTAATGCTATTAACCGTTTCTGATGCAGTGCAATTTTTCACGCGTAAGGAAATTCGCAACAAACTAAAAAGCATCAACGACGTTGGGCTAGGTTATCTAACCCTTGGGCAACCGCTAAACACCCTATCAGGCGGCGAGTGCCAACGCATCAAACTAGCCAAAGAACTAGTCAAAAAAGGCAACATCTACATTATGGACGAACCAACCACAGGCTTACACTTCTCCGACATCGAAAATATCCTAAGAATAATCAACGCTCTAGTAGCCAAAAACAACACCGTAATAACAATCGAACACAACACAGATATAATCCGTTCCGCCGACTGGATTATCGACCTAGGCCCAGCCGCAGGCATTCACGGCGGCGAAATCCTATTTGAAGGCACTCCCGCAGATTTAAAAAACTGCACGAAGTCCCTTACTGGGAAGTTTGTTTAAACGATTAAAGATTAAAAGATTAAGACCTTGGGACGCTGTCCCAAACCCTGCAAGGGGGCGCAGCCCCCTTGACCCCGCTTTTTTGGGGTTGCATTGAGTGGAGTTGCTTTTAAATTGCTGGTTTGATAAAGTGTTCGTCGAAGTCGTTTTTTGTGGTCTTGCCCCAAAATTCGCTTATGAAGTCTCTAAATTTTGCGAACTCGTTTTCATAGTATAGGCTTTCTATTATTGCTACGCCTATTAAATTTACAAATTTGTCATCGCTGTTTGTTAGCATTTCCTCCACAAAATCAAATATCTTTTTAAGTTCAAGCTTATCCCGCTCGCGAATTTTCTTCACTATGTATGGGGTAAATTCGGATTCGTAAAATAGATACGGTAAGCCTTCGTAATAATCGAGATTCTCCTTGTTGTTGTAAATCACGGCAAGCTTGGGGAATCTTTTTATTAGCACCTCAATGGCTTCGCTGTAGCTGTACATAAATCACCTCATAAATTCACTCCATTTAATAGGAAGTTATATTGCCAATATGTCTCGTGTCACGAATTGAAATTATAAAATAACGTTGCGTAAGTGGCCTTCGGGTAACATGATACCTAACACCTTCTCGATACCCCCTAAAACAGGTGTTATCACAATCGCTAACTGATTCAAAATCAAAATATTTACTGCGAAATATGTCTGCATCATACCAATTGGTAGCCCCTACATAATTCAACCAATCATCTTGAGATATAAGTATTTGAAGCGGTTCATTTGTAAGCCTTACATATGAATTGCTTGTGAAATTTAACCGCACTATGGCAGCCATTTCCACAAAATTGAGAGATCTACCGATATGGGGCTGAGTTCTAGTAGAGTTGTGTAGAATAAAAATTAATAACCCAAGGATTATCGCAATAATACGAGATTTAACTTCTTTATCAATCTTCATGCAATCTAACCTCACAGCTACAAATTATTTACACTTGCGCGTAAACGATAATCTCATTATGACAACAGCAAGCCATTAATGCAAGTGGCGATTTCGCCTACGATAATTAACACCTCAATGGCTTCGCTGTAGTTATACATAAATCACCTCATAAATTCACTCCATTTAATAGGAAGTTACATTGGCAACACGCCCTATGCTTCAATTGTGATTATAAAATAACGTCGCGTAAATGACCTTGGGCTAACATGATACCTAACACCTTCTCGATACCCCCGAAAACAGGCGTGACCACAACCTCTAACCGATTCAAAATCAAAATATTTACTGCGAAACAGGTCTGTATCATACCAACTGGTAGCCCATACATAATTCAACCAATCATATTGAGATATAAGTATTTGAAGTGGTTCATTTGTAAGCCGTACATGGGAATCGCTTGTGAAATTTAACCGCACTATGCCAGCCACTCCCACAAAACCGTTGATATTGGGGTCTGATAAAGATGTATAAAAGAAGTATATAATCAAAATTAATAACCCAAGGATTGCCACAGTAATACGAATTTTACGTGATTTATCAATCTTCATACAATCTAACCTCACAGCTACAAATTATTGACTCTTGCGCGTAAGCGATAATCTCATTATGACAACAGCAAGCCTTTAATGAAAGCGGTGATTTCGCCTACCACAAGAACCAAAATCCTTGGCCTCCATATGTAGTCTGAAAAAGATGTATAAAGGAAGTGTATACTCAAAATTAATAACCCAAGGACTGCCACAGCAATTTTACATAATCTACCGATTCTCATGCAATCTAACCTCACAGCTACAAATTATTTACACTTGCGCGTAAATGATAATCGCATTATGACAACAACAAGCCTTTAATGCAAGTGGCGATTTCGCCTACCACAAGAACCAAAATCCTTGTCCCGCATAGTATGTTATTACGATAACAATTTCGTAAGGGAGTAATAAATCATGCATTGCGATTGTACTGGCGGATGCCACAAGTGCGCACACGAGACGGTAAACAGGCAAGTATTTAACTGCCCAGGTTCACAACAAATCATAAAACATCAGCATGTTGTAAAACACCAACACGATGTAATTCACGAGTATGATGTAATCCACGAACACGAATACAACACCCGCGACGTGGTAAGAGAACGCGAAGTAGTAAACCACAACGATTGCAGAACTCATCAGCCAATATATTGCAACGACGATTGCAACTCCACCTGCAACGTAAGACCAACCCCACGCAACTGGAACTTCTTCGGCCGCCGTTAATTTAACGCCGATGGCCTGTGTTCGGGGCTGTAAATACGTCTCGAAGCCAGTTTCAAAGTACCAATGATTCAAACCATAACCACACAAACACGATTTCGCCCAATACAAAACCTAAAAAAGCGGGCAAAGACCGCCCGCATAGAAAAGCAAAAGCCGATAGCTCACGTTTCGCTATCGGCTTTTTGTTAGAGATATGATAAAATACGAACCATGAAAACAGAGAGAAAATACAGAT
>WQVV01000234.1 GCA_009785665.1 Defluviitaleaceae bacterium | reverse complement strand
TCGTCTATGCTTACTGCGTCATTGTGAACAGCGTCCCCAAGGTCTTGCACTTTTACTTTTTCTTTCCCCTTCTCATCATTTCGCCGCGCTGCCGATAGCATTAGTTTTATTCGGTTTAGTTGGTTTACTTCGCTTGCGCCAGGGTCGTAGTCTACTGCTACTATGTTTGAGTTGGGGTATTTGTTGTGTAGTGCTTTTATTATTCCCTTGCCTGTTACGTGGTTTGGAAGGCAAGCGAATGGCTGAGTGCAAACTATGTTGTTTACACCTGTGTGGATTAGTTCAATCATTTCGGCTGTTAGGAACCAGCCCTCGCCTGTGATGTTGCATACGGAAACTATGGGGGCGGCTAGTTCGCCCATTTTTTCTATGGAGATTGGCGCGGTGAAACGATTGCTATTTTCCAAAGCTTTGCGCATGTGACGGCGGTATAGTTCTATGAAGCGGATTCCAATGCCACCTGCGATACTAAGCTTTTTAGAGCCGCCTAAATAACGATGCAAAACTTTTGCGTTGTAACCGTTGTATAGCACAAAATCAGTGAGGTCTGGGACTACGGCTTCTGCGCCTTCGTTTTCTAGTAGGGTGACTATGTCGTTGTTGGCGGTGGGGTGATACTTTACTAAAATTTCGCCAACAACTCCTACTTTTGGTAATTCTATGTCACGAAGGGGTAGGTTATCGAAGTCTGATACAATTTGGTAAACATTTTTTTTGAATTGGGAGCGTTTACCGCGTCGCACGGCGGCTTGACATTTTTCGTTCCACTGCTCGTAAAGGGCGTTGGCCGAGCCTGCGGATTCTTCATATGGGCGTGTGCGATATAACACGCGTGAAAGCAAATCGCCGTAAATCAGAGCCTGCATTGCTTTGTTAATTAGCTTTGTTGTGAACTTAAACCCTGGGTTTTTCTCCAGCCCAAGCGCGCTTAGCGAAACTACTGGAATATGCGAGAAGCCAGCTTTTGCAAAAGCTTTTCGGATAAATCCGATATAATTGGAAGCGCGACAACCTCCGCCAGTCTGGGACATTAGAACGGAGACATTATCAAGGTCGTATTTCCCAGAAAATAATGCATTCAAAACCTGCCCTACAACAATTAGCGCGGGATAACATGCGTCGTTGTTTACATACTTTAAGCCCGTGTCGATACTTGCTTTATCAATAGCGGGCATAACGGCTAAGTTGTACCCCTCCGATTGAAACGCGTCTTTCAGAATATCAAAGTGGAACGGTGCCATTTGAGGGCAAATAATCGTATGCTTTTCGCGCATTTCCTTTGTGAAAATAACGCGTGGTTTGCTTGGAACTGGCTTTTTGTTCAAAATACCACGTTCGCGCCGCACTGCAAGAGCCGCAAAAAGACTGCGAATACGGATTCTTGCAGAGCCTAAATTGCTAACTTCGTCAATTTTAAGCAGAGTGAAAATCTTTCCTGCGGATTCAAGAATATCCTGCACCTCGTCAGATGTTACAGCGTCCAGCCCACACCCGAAGGAATTTAGCTGAATCATATCAATATCCGTGCGAGTGCGTACCCAATGCGCCGCCGCATATAGCCGCGAATGATAAGCCCATTGGTCGCGAACGCCAAGAGGACGTTCTACATTGCCCAAATGCGCGACGGCATCTTCGCTTAGAACGGGGATTCCGTAGGAGGTAATCAACTCTGGAATGCCGTGGTTAATCTCTGGGTCGATGTGGTATGGCCGACCTGCTAGAACAACGGCAAGCAGTCCGTTACGTTCGATATAGTTTATTGCTTCGTCACCCATGCGGCGTATATCTTCTTTGTAGCGGGCTTGTTCTGCTAACGCTTTTGCTAGTGCGGCTTTTATTTCGTTTGCGGGGAGTTCTTTAAACTCTTCCACCATGCGCTTTTCAAGGCTTTTTGTATCATTCAGATTGAAAAACGGATTCTGGAAGCGAATGCCCAGTTCTTCTAATTCCTCGACATTGTTCTTGATATTTTCGGGATAGGACGTAACAATCGGGCAGTTGTAGCATTGATCTGCGCCTTCAACCGTTGAGTGTTCAAAGGCGATACACGGATAAAAAATATACTTCACGCCACTATTAACCAGAGCCATAATATGCCCATGCGCCAATTTAGCTGGATAGCATTCCGATTCGCTAGGAATAGATTCAATCCCCAATTCATAAAGCCCCCGAGAAGACCTTGGCGAAAGTTCCACTCGATACCCAAGCTCCGTAAAAAACGTAAACCAAAGCGGATAATTTTCATACATATTCATAACCCGTGGAAGCCCAACAATCCCTCGTGGCGCGTTATCCTCCGCCAGCGGCGAATAATCAAAAACACGTTCATACTTAGCCGCATACAAATTAGGAAGCTCCGCATTTTGCGGGGCGATACCAAGGCCACGTTCACAGCGATTTCCCGATATGAAGCGAGAGTGCGAAGACCTTGGGGACGCTGTTCCCGATGGCGCAGTGAGCGTAGCGAGCGTTTCCCGCGCCAAGCCCCTGCAAGGGAGCGCGCTCTCTTGACCCTGCTCATTTTGGGCTGGGTTTGAGAGGTTGAAATTGTTTATTGTTAGTAGGCAGTTGTTTTCGCAGGCTTTACAGCGGGTGTGTGTGGTTTTGACTTCTAGGGCTTTTAGGTCTGTTGCGTTTAGTAAGGTTGTTTCCATTCTTGGGCGACCACGTTCGCGGGCTAGTAGGGCCGCGCCGAATGCTCCCATAAGGCCTGATATGTCTGGGCGTGTGGCTTCGCGTTCGGAAACTAGCTCGAAAGCGCGTAGGACTGCTTCGTTGTAGAAAGTGCCGCCTTGTACTACTATATTTCGACCCATTTGTTTTGGGTCGGTGATTTTTATTACTTTTTGCAGGGCGTTTTTGATTACAGAATACGCTAGTCCTGCGGAGATGTCGGCAACGGCCGCGCCTTCTTTTTGGGCTTGTTTTACGCGGGAGTTCATGAACACGGTGCAGCGCGAACCTAAGTCCACGGGGTTTTCGGCGAATAGAGATTCTTCTGCAAATTTTTCGATAGGTAAATCAAGTGAACGTGCGAAAGTTTCTAGGAAAGACCCGCACCCAGCGGAGCAAGCTTCGTTTAGCAGAACTGAATCAATAATCCCGTTTCTTATTCGCAGGCATTTCATATCCTGCCCGCCTATGTCCAGAATAAAGTCCACATGCGGGTCGAAGAAGGCCGCAGCGCGGTAGTGTGCTACTGTTTCAATTTCGCCCATATCTGCGCCTAGAGCGGTTTTCATCAAACCTTCGCCGTAGCCTGTTACGCATGAGTATTTTATTTTTGCTGTTGGGGGTAGTTTTTCGTAAATTTCGGTTAATGCTTTGCGGGCCACTTGAAGGGGGCTGCCTTCGTTGCTTTCGTAGAAAGTATGCAGAACTTGTCCGTCTGTGCCGATTAACACTGCCTTTGTGGTGGTTGAACCCGCGTCTAACCCGAAGAAGCAATCGCCGCTGTAATCGGCTAGTAAGCCTTTGGGGACAACATGTTTATTGTGACGTTGTTGGAATGCGGAATAATCCTCCTTGCCCTTGAAAAGCGGCGCGAGGCGGGATATTTCAAATGGTAATTCTTGCGAGCCTAGCAAATTATCAATTAGCGTGGAAATATCCATTTCCGCGCCTTCGTTTTCAGCGCGAATAGCCGCACCTAATGCCGCGAATAGATGCCCTTCCTTGGGGGTAATTACTTGGTCGGGCGAAAGTTTAAGCACGTCTACAAAACGCGCCCGTAGTTCTGATAGGAAATGCAAAGGCCCGCCTAGGAACGCGATATTTCCGCGAATGGGCTTTCCGCAAGCCAGCCCGCTAATTATTTGGTTTACTATTGCTTGAAAAATTGATACTGCTAAATCTGGGCGTGCTGTTCCTTCGTTAATTAACGGCTGTAAGTCGCTTTTTGCGAAAACTCCGCATCTTGCCGCAATTGGATAAATTACTTGGTGAGTTTTGGCTAGTTCGTTTAAACCGCTTGCGTCTGTGTCTAGTAGGGTTGCCATTTGGTCTATGAACGAGCCTGTCCCACCTGCACAGATTCCGTTCATGCGTTGCTCGATTGTATTTGTGAAGTAGATGATTTTTGCGTCTTCGCCGCCTATTTCTATGGCGACATCTGTTTTGGGGGCGTATTTTTCGATTGAATCCGACACCGCAATAACTTCCTGCACAAAGGGAACTCCCACCCAATTAGCAAGCGAAAGCCCTCCCGAACCCGTAATCATTGCGTGGAAATTAAATTTCCCCAACTCGTCTTTTGCCTCGGCGGCAAGCGAAATTAATGTTTCCTTTATATTTGAATGGTGTCTGCGATAACGCTCGAAAACGGGGCGAAACTCGCCATCTGTTACAACAAGCTTAATTGTGGTTGAGCCAATATCAATGCCTAATCTGTATGTACTCAAGGTATCCCTCCTGCGCGTGTGATATTCCACAACAATTATAGCGTTTTTTCTCATATAGTAAAGCGGAAAATGATGTGTGCATAAAAAAGCTCTTAGAAGACTAAAAAAACACGGCATTCTATTTCTTGTGATTTTAAACAGAAATTACTTTCGGTTTGCTCAGTGATATATCTGTGAGATTGGTTTGGCGCATGAAAATAAATTTTTGTCTAAATTTAGGTTCTCTGGTCT
>WQVV01000233.1 GCA_009785665.1 Defluviitaleaceae bacterium | reverse complement strand
TTTCCCGCCACTCTGCGTCAGGATTTCACTTGCGTCCTTCTAGGACGCGGTGTGAAACCCTCCTTGATTGGCGAAAAATTGCCGCAAAAATCGTGCCATTCGCGTAGTGGCAACACGCCCTAAGATGTTTATGGCTTCGAGACGTATGCATTAGCTTGCAATGCAGGTCATCGGCGAAATGCGGCTGTGCCGCTTTTATCTATTCGCTTGGCATATTAGTAGATACATTAGTAGGTTGTTCATGGTTATTTGTGGCGAGGTTGCTGATGGTGGCGTTTGCGATAATGGAGCTACCACTACAGGTTCTGCGCTTGGTGGTAGTAACTCGGATTCTATTGGGGTGGCGCGACAGCCGCAGTCGGGGATTGTGTCGAATACTTCTACGGTGGGTTCTGTAGGTTCGTCGCCACCTTCTGCGGGGGCTACTATTCCTAGCGTTTCTTCCATATACTCGGTTTCGGAAAGGTCTGATGCGGCGAAGTTTGGCGAGTATTCTATGCTTGGTGGAGGGCTGCTCATTGCAGCTACTTCTACGGTTTCATTGTTTGCGGTTTCTGCGATTTCTGTTATTTCTGCAACTTCCATTGTTGCTTGTGATGCTTGCGCCATTACTGGAGCGGCTCTGCCCGCACAACGACGGAATAGATGCTCCCATGTGATTGGGCCAACTATGCCATCTGGGTTAAGTCCGTTTGCGCGCTGGTAATTCATTACTGCGGCTTGAGTTAGTGGGCCAAATACTCCGTCGGTTGATAGTCCTGCATTGTTTACGCTGTTTAGACAGGTTTGTATTTGACGTACATAGTCGCCGCGTGCGCCTACGCGAATCAAAAAGCCAGGGTATTGTGGCATTGGATTGCCGTAACATTCGGGCATTAGCGCGTTCCAAGATAATGGGCCTATTATGCCGTCTGGGTTTAGACCGAAAAGCCGCTGAAATTCCCGCACACTTGCTTCGGTAATTGGCCCGAAGACACCGTCAACATTTAACTGCCCAATAGACGGGAAGCGACCACGCAGAGAGTTTAAGCAACGCTGAACGCGCTCTACATCTGCGCCGCGTGAACCTACGCGAATTAATTGCCCTGGATACGGTGGGATTCCGCTTGGTGGGGGCGGAGGCGTGGGTGGGACTGGTGGCAGTGGCGGAATAACATCTGTTTCCCCTGGAGGAAGTTGGATATTGTCGCGGATATTCCAATATACCTCGTACAATCTGCGCCATGTTAGAGGGCCTATTACTCCGTCGGGATTAAGCCCGTATCTGCGTTGGAACTCCCGTACAGCATTAGTCATATCGCGGGTAAATTGAGAATTTTGGATTACAGCAGGAATATTTAAATCAAATTCCGAAATGAAATTCAATAAATACTGCGCTTGCTGAACCTGCCTACCTCGCGCACCCTCACGAATAATATCCGTGGGTGGTGTGCGTCCTATGCCTATTATTACGCCCTCGCTTGTGAGTTCGCCAAGCCGCTTTACCGCCGAATACGTAAACGAAAGTCTATGCCATGTCGCACGGTCAACAACGCCAGTGGGAGTTAGCGCGCCAAGTTCGCGAATGCTTTGGAATGCCCGTACCGCCGCTTCGGTTTGCGGCCCATATACGCCACTCACGTTCGTTATTGGCGGAATTGCAGGGAAATTCACCCGTATGCGATTAAGCCATGTTTGAAGCGTCCGAACCGCAGGCCCACTCATGCCAGGCCGTAACACAAACCCTGGGAAAGATTCTGGCACACCACCAATGTTGTCCGTTTCAACAATTTGTACATCGTTTGGATAGTAATGCCTTAGAATTTGCAATGCGTTCATGCCTTGCTCTGCGAGAGGCACCGTTCCCCATTGCCACAGACCAGGGCAAGTCACCCGTCGCCCGTCGCAGTATTCGGAGAAAAACGGCTCAAGATGCCCTTGCCTGCGAATATAACGATTAAAAATCAAATCAACCATGTGGTCTATGCTTTTGAAAATCTGCCCGCCTTCCACGAACATTTGGTCGAATTGCGTACTGTTCGTAATATCGAAGTTATGACCACGTACACGATACCATTCTGTAAAAATCCGATTAAGTGTAAGCGAAATAATGCAATAAATATTAGCTTCCAAAGACGCAGGAGGCCAAGTTGCAAAAATTTCGTGGCTGGCGGCGTTTTTGATATAGTAGGTGAATGGAACGCGAACATTACGAGCGGCGCGGTCGGGACGGCCTAGGTGAACTGTGACAAATTCGGGAATCACGACTTCGCTTAGAACGCGTGGAGAGTCGGGGATTGGCATTTCGGGCGGAACAACCATTCTGCGTGAGTCGGTGGATACTAGGTTGTGTGGTGGGGTGTAGTAGTCTTCGCAATCGTCTTTATCCAACGCGGGGGTCATGTGAACTGGGAGTATGCTAGTTTCTGTATCAAGAATTTCCACATCATGAACTTTCACCTTTTTGAAGCCCTCGGCTTCAACCAGTACATCACAAACAGAATAAGGGATTCCGTCAAAATTCACGTCCAGTGTAAGTTCTTTTGCAGGGGCTTCAAGAGCCACCGTATCGGTAAGTCCACTTTCGTCTGTTATCAGTTCGTACAGGATGCTTTCACCGCTTAAAACGGTTACTCTCGCCCCAACAACAGGCATTCCTCCAAGCGCGGTAGTGGCAACTACTTCCAAAAAACCTGTTCCCATTTTTTCCTCCCAACAATGCCGAACTTGCTTCGGCAAATGCACAATGTTTGTAATTATTCTATGCGGGAAGGCAAAATCACGTTCTTATACTTTTCCGCTACAAGTGTTTATGTCAAACGAAAATTGCTATATAATTCATGAAGGAGGGAATGCATATGAACATCAGACTTGAACAACCAACCGATTATTACGAGATTGAAGAACTAACACGAAACACCTTCTGGACGCATTACTGGGGCGAGGGAATGACAATTTGCGACGAACATTTGCTAGTGCATAGGCTTCGCAAAAGTCCGTCTTTTGTACCCGCGCTAGATTTTGTTGCGGAAATAGACGACAAACTTGTAGGGCATATCATTTACAGCGAAAGCAAAATAAAAAATGATTTAAGTGAGGAATATGTAGTTCTGACATTTGGGCCACTATCAGTTTTGCCAGAATATCAAGGGCGCGGGATTGGTAAAGCCCTAATGCGCCACAGTTTCGACGCGGCACGACAACTGGGTTATCCTGCGGTAATTATCTTCGGACACCCAGACTACTACCCACGCGTTGGATTTCGGCGTGCTTCAGAATTTGGAATAACTGCGGCCAATGGCACAGCCTACGACTCATTGATGGTATATCCCCTTTACGAAAACGAAAACGCCCTTGACGGAATCCACGGGCGTTTCATTTTAGACCCTGTGTACGAATCTCTAACCCAAGCAGACGCATTGGAATACGACAAACGCTTTCCGCCTAAAGAAGCACATATTCCCATACCCATCAACATCCTACTAGACCGCCTAGAACCTACAGCACGAAAGGAAATCCAAGCCCTAAACCTTTCTTCACTAGCCTTAATCGCAACAAAAAGCCAGCGCGAATTATCTGAACTAAACGGCATTGATGCCGCCGCAATCCAGACAATTCGCGCTGTTATGCAAGAAAACGGTTTTTTGTGGGGCAGTGGGAACACGCCCTAATTCTTCACCCTAAGATACAAATATTCATCATTAAGGGCTATGATATACACGAGGGAAAGAAGCATTTTCCAACCCGTTAATTCTGAACCAACTTCCATATTCACAACAGAATCACCAACTTCAACAAAAATTGTATCACTGCCGCACCAGTCTATTTTTGCACAAACCGCATGTCTGCCACGTTCAACAGCGAACTCCATAGTCTCATTTCTATTTATACTGCCACGATAAACTCCATCAATCCAAATTTCGTAAGCCCTTAGCTTATCCGCATAACTATCGTCTCTGGTTATACGTATCATTCAAACACCCTTTTTGATACGTAGTATAGCATAGGTTTGGTGCTGATAATAACAGTTTACAAACTGTATAAGGTTATGTATAATCTTATATGCAAGGCATATAATAAAAAAGGCGGCACAGTCGCATTTCGCCGATGACATGCATTGGCAAGCTTAACGCATACGTCTTGAAGCCATGAACAGTTTCCCAGCCCATAAAAAAGCAAGCTGGGGACGGCGACTGCTAAACCCGAGTAACTGCCAAATTACAACAATCAAACGAAAATAGCCGTTTACCTTTCCTACAGGGCGGCTATTTATCGTTTCGGTATGACAAGTACGCTACAACAACACGCACAAATTTAAGAAGCAAAGAAAGAACCTCAAAAATAGTCATATGGCTTTCCCCCTTTCTAGGGTTCAGCCAAAAACGCCGCCACACAGCTTGCTTGTCTATTATAACCTCATGCCAATAACGCCGCAAGGCGTTATTTTTCATGGGCTAGGAAATTGTTCATGGCTTCGAGACGTATGTGTTAGCTTGCCAATGCAGGTCGTCGGCGAAATGCGGCTGTGCCGCTATTTTGTTTGCTAGGAAATTGCTATAAAATGTCAAAGAAAAAAAGAACGCAAAAAGCCATCCTCATAAAAGGAATAAAATGCAATCTAAAATTTAAATAGAAAATTTTTTGGGAATCATAGTACCAGTG
>WQVV01000232.1 GCA_009785665.1 Defluviitaleaceae bacterium | reverse complement strand
GCTTGTTGGGCTATGCCGTCTTTTCCGCCTAGAAAGTATACTGTTGTTGGGCGATTTTTTTCGGCAAGTCTTTTGAATAGCGCGAAGGCTGTATCTACGCCGCGCACACGTTCGGGCAAGCGTTTTCCTAATAAAATAGAGGCTAGTAAAATGCCTATTCCGTCTGCTAGTGAGAGGTCGGCATTTATCAGAGCCTCTGCAAAGGCTAGGTTGCGGCTGGATTGCATCACGCCTTCTGGGTTGGGGGTAACAATTATGTGGTTTTTTTGCTCGTTAAGAAAGCCTTCTAGTATGTCCAACGCTTGTTCCTGCGTTATGTTTGCGAAGGGAATGTTTAAAATTTCTATTGTTTCGTGTTTCATGCTTCTGGGAGTTCAAACAGCGAGTCAAATTTTGTTAGCAATACAAAATCGCCACGAACTTTTATGCCGCCAATCATGAAGGCTTTTTGGGCGGTGGTTTTCTTTCTTAGAACGTCCAGCCAAATTGTGGCATCTGCCATAATAATAATATCTGGGGCAGGAGCTGTGCCTTCTGAATAGGTACATTCGGTGCTGTGAATGTACAGGAAGCCATCAAAATTTTCCGCGCCGGTGATGTTAATTTGAATGACGGCCTGCAAGCCCCCAGATAATTGCGGCTGAAAATAATGCGGCAAACTTTGCGTAATCTGCTGTGCAGTTTTGACGCGAGGTGCGGCGGGCGCGGCAGACGAAAATGAATCCGAAGTAGGCGAACCAAACTGCACCAACGAAACAGGCGTAGTAATAGAAGGCAAAGAAGCAGTATCATCACCTTCGCCCGAGGTATATTTTTGTGCGAACAGTACGGAAAGCTCGTCAATTTCCTGTTCTTGCGTCTCATTGAAAGCTTTTAGATTTTGTTGCAGTTGCTTCGTTTGTTGCGGCGAAACTGCAACAGGGGCAGCCACCACATTGGAAGAATCCCCTACATTATTCGCGGGTTGCGCTACATTACTTGTGTTTGCACTGGCGGTTGGGGTTGCATTGCTTGCGGAAACTCCGCTGGAACTGGAACTTGTATTTGAAACAGCCGTCGCGCTTTTCGGCGGTGAATCCATAGGGATTACATATTTGCGATTTTGATGCACTGCACGGTAAAAATCCTCCGTTGTTTTGTCAATGAAATCGCCAGCGTCGCCCCCAATTGAATTAAGATGCCAAACCTGCAAGCCAATTTGCGCAACAGAAAACCCGCCGTTAAACTGAACCACACGCGAAAGATAATCCAGCGCAGACCTTTCGCCACCGTCACGGGACAACGCAATCAACATGCAATGTTTACCCTTTAAAACTTCGGCGTAATCGGGATGCTCCAGATATTCTACAAAGCTTTGCATTAGCGCGGTTGGTGCGAACATTTGCGCTGTGCTTGCAAAAACTACTCCGTCAGAATTTTGTAGTTTTTCCATTAGGTTGTCTATCGCGGCGGTAGTTTCGCCATCATAATAAGGCGGGTGTAGCACGCCTAAATCAATGGTATCAACCTCCACGCCTAGTTCCACAAAAACATTTTGCGTGCGTTTTACCAGCGTGCTTAATCCGTGGTCGTAATGTGACATATTTCCATAAACGTATGCGATTTTCATTATCTGTCTCCTTTATAGGCGTTTCGATTTGAAATGGGCTGAGGACGAGTCAATTCTGCGAATGTTTCTACGCAGAATTGACGACAGACGAAGCCCAATTTCAAACGAAATCGCTATACTAATGTATTCGCTTTTATTTCTGCGAATCCAGCGCAAGCAATTTTAATTTTCGACGATTACTGCGTTTAAGTCTGTGCGAATATTTTTTGATATGGAAAATTTTCTTGTCAAAATGCATATGGTTGGTTGAACAAAGTCCTATTTGTGGTGTTTCTGGTCTGTTTGCGCAAAATTCGCAATTTACATCACTACACTTGGAATCGTGCCAAATATTACATCTTGGACAGCAAAGGGCATCATATTTATAGAAATAAAAAAGCAATCCTTTACATTCAGCACATTCACCAGCCGACACGTTTCCATGTGAAAGCCAACTCTTTTTATATAACCATAGTTTCTTTTTAGATTTCTTTTTCACGCTAATTGCACCAACCTTACGCTCATTGTAGTTGTTTGCAAAATCCAAAAAAAGCGGGTCAAGGGGCGCGCCCCTTGCAGGGTTTGGTACAGCGTCCCAAGGTCTTAAATCTTTTGACCTTAAATCTTTTAATCCCTAAGGCAACGGCGGCACAGTCCCCGCGTTTAGCCATTCGTCAAAAAATTCTTGTAGGCTATTACCGTATGCTTCTTCTGCCAGTGCGATAAAATCATTTGCGGTGGCTATTTCAAAGGAAAATTGTTGGTAGTAGTTTGCGATAAACTCCCAAAAAATTTCCTCGCCCATACGATGATGAAGCGCGTACATCATTAACATTGCCTTGCGACCGTGAGCGTGGGCGTAATGCGACCAGTTTGGCGAAGCCCCAAGCCCACGATTTAGAAACAACGTAGTGCGTTCTTCAATGGAAGCATGGTCGTTTTCCATGCGATTGCGAAAGGCTTCTGGCGTGGTGTAAAAAAGCTCTGCTTGTACGAAACGCGTCAAACCTTCGGTTAGCCAAGGCTCGGCAACGCGGTTTGTTCCTACTACGTTTGCAAACCACTGATTTCCAAGCGCATGTCCCAATGCCCACCTCCGCCTCTGATTAAGATACCATGAATCCACAAAAACCATTTGCGAAAAAGACGCGCTATCTTGCATCAATTCTGTTTCGATAATGGTGACATGCCCCGACGGATATATTCCCACACGATTCTCAAAATATTCCATGCTACGCCGCGCCGAGTTTAAAATTTTGTTTGCGTCCAAAGATTCCGTGTAATAATACAAGTGAATAGCAACACCACTTTCCGTAGAAGTAAACGCGTGCTGAAAATACGGCGATAGCGCGAATGCAAAATTCCGCGCCTGTTGCGCCACGAAATGCGTAATCTTTATATCAGTGTCGGCGATTACCTCCTCTGTGCGAAGCCCCGTTCCTACTACTGTGTATCTGCTGGGGGCGGTTATTTCCACGCGGTAATCTGCTGTTTCGGAGAAAAACGGGCTTCCTGCTGGGTAATGGGCATCTGTGTTCCAGCCGCTTTCATTGTCGAAAATCGCTAGTATTGGTAGGAACATTCCAAACCACATGGCATGGTCGTTCGCGCCTGTACGGTGCGAAATAGGCGGAATCTGCGCATTATACTGCAACAACAATTGCACAGTAGAATAAGGCGCAAGCGGTTCTGGCAAATTTAATGTCAAAATCGTCCCGTCCAGTTCAAAATCTAACAAAGCATTATCAAGAAACGCATATTGAATATCCATATAACCATACTCGCGCCCGTTGGGAAACGCTCGCCATTCCAGTTCACCAAAAACAGGCGCGGGATATGCTCCCTCGCGAAAGGCATTCAAATGAACACGCAACACAATTGTTTCCAGCTCCACACCCGACCTATTTGAAAACGTAATATGCGATATACCCTGCACCGTTCGCGCAGATGGGTCTATATCCAAAGATACGCGATATTCATTGTATCGGGGAATATCTGGACGGTGGTCTGTGTCAGGCGGCTCTTCGCAATAGCCGTTACCGTTGTAGCAGTTGATTTCTGTGCCGTTGTTTGATGTTTCGCCACAACTAACCAACAACAAAATCAACAATGCTAATAGTGCAATTATCTTTAACATGAGGTTTAATCTCCAAACTCTTCACACGTTGCTAAGATTGAGTATAATATAATTATATCAGCAGGGACTAAGAAATGCCACGATTCCACGAAATGGGTGATTTGATGAAAAAAATTATTCTTACTGGCGGCGGAACAGCAGGTCATGTTATTCCAAACCTAGCTCTACTCCCCGCATTAAAAGCCGCAGGATTTGAAGTACACTACATCGGAAGCCACAATGGCATTGAACGCGCCCTAGTGGAAGCCACAGGCATACCATACTACGGAATATCGTCAGGAAAACTCCGACGTTATTTTGATATGAAAAATTTCACGGATTTATTCCGCGTAGCAAAAGGTTTAGGCGACGCTGTGAAAATAGTTCGCAAAATTAAACCCGATTTAATCTTCTCAAAAGGCGGGTTCGTTATTGTGCCAGTAATGGCGGCCGCAAGACTATGTAAAGTTAAGTCGGTAATTCACGAATCAGACATGACACCTGGGCTTGCAAATAAACTAGCAATGCCCTTCGCCACAAAAATTTGCGTTTCCTTCCCAGAAACTCTAAAACACTTACCGCCAAAAGCTCGCGACAAAGGCGTACTAACAGGAACGCCAATTCGCCCAACACTAAAAAATGGCGACCGCTTAAAGGGTTTTCAAGAAGCAGGATTTTCGCCACTAGGAAAACCTGTTCTGCTGGTAACTGGCGGAAGTCAAGGCGCGTCTGCAATAAATAACGCAGTTCGCAAAGCCCTGCCCGAATTGCTAAAAAACTTCCGAATAATCCATCTATGCGGAAAGGGCAATCTAGCCGACATCTCCCAGCCAGACTACGTACAATTCGAGTACATCACAGACACCATGCCCGATATTTTCGCCGCCGCAGATATAGTAATTTCCCGCGCAGGCGCGAACACCATCTTTGAACTACTAGCACTAAAAAAACCGCATCTGCTAATCCCCCT
>WQVV01000231.1 GCA_009785665.1 Defluviitaleaceae bacterium | reverse complement strand
CTTTTTGGCGCAAGCCTGCGTCGGCTGTTCCTTGCGTGCCGCTGGCACGCCGCGTCACTACCTCCTTGTCTTGCCCCAAAAATCCGCGCAAATTCGGCATTGCCTAATTATGCAAGAGGTCTATTGCTATTGGGTCAGACTTGCCTGTAGTTTCCTTACGCACTCTAGGGCTTGCGTGAAGTTGTAGTTTTCTATGTTGTGAACTATGTCCTCGGTTTTGGGGATTGCGACAAGGTCTGGGATTAGGGTGATTACTTCGGCGTTGTTTTGTAGCAGAAAATTTTGGAGATTATCCAGAATTTCTGCTATTTTTGTTGGGTCTGTGATTTGGGGTGGTTGGGCTGGGATTCTATAGATGTCGTTTAGTTTTTTCAGAACGCGTTCTAGTTCTGTTGATAGTTGGGTTATGTCGGGAATTATTTCTTTGCGGAAATCGGCTTCGGCGTTGGCGGCTAGGGTTCTTAGTTCGTCCTCGCCTATTAGACCAGCTAGGGATTTTAGAGTGTGGGTTAGCAGATGCGCGGTTTTGAAGTCTTTGGATTCCATTACGCGTTGGATTTCTGGTATGATATTGCTTTGGCTTTTTGCAAAGTCTTTACATAGTTCGGTGTGGCTTATTTGTTGGCTATTTATTTTGGCATAAATGTCGCCAGACATATTTTTTGCGGCGGCTATTAGTTCTGGTGATTGCGTATCGCGCACAAATTTGTTTAACAAGCTGTTCAAATGGGTGCTTTGAATAGGCTTTGATGTAAAACTATCAAAACCGTTTTTTAGAAATAGTTCTTCTTGTCCTACCAACGCGTTTGCGGTGAAAGCAACTATCGCCCCCGTGTAGCCCATTTCGCGTATGCGACGAACCGTTTCTATTCCGTCCATTTGGGGCATCATGTGATCCATTAGGATTAGGTCGTAAACCTCGCCACTTTCGATTTTTTGAATGGCAGAGAATCCATTATCTGCGGAGTCAACTTTTAAGCCATAAGGCGCGAGAAATCCCCGTGCTACATAAACATTAGCGGCAAGGTCGTCTACTACTAGAATTTTCCCGTATGGCATAGGCTCCCATTCGGATTGTATCAATCTTACCTGCCCCATATACTTGAACTTGCTCAAATTTTCGGCGGTTTGCGCGCCAATTACTTCCTCTGTAACAGCGTCCTGCGGAATCCTAATTGTGAACACAGAACCCTGCCCGCGTTCGCTTTCCACCAAAACTTCGCCGTCCATCATGCGTACTAGGTTTTTTACGATACTCATGCCAAGACCTGTGCCTTCGGCTTCGCGGTTTGCGGCCATGTTGAATCGCGTGAACTCGTCAAATAAGGTTCTAACTTGTTCCTCTGTCATGCCCTGCCCAGTATCGGTTATTTGCAGTACTAGAAATATTTTGCCGTCGGCATTCGCTTCTTGTGCAACCGACATTTTCACACAGCCTTTGTCGGTGTATTTAAACGCGTTGGACAGCAAATTATTTAGAATTTGCTTAATACGAAGCTCGTCACCAAATAAGTGGGTTGGGATTTCCTCGTCCACAGAAATTTCAAATTGAATGGGCTTGCTTCCAATACGCAAGATATTTAACTGCGCGGTATCGGCAATCATGCTGGCTACTTCGTAACGGTCGGCGAATAGTTCCATTTTGCCAGCTTCAATTTTGGAAAGGTCTAAAATATCGTTGATGATTCCCAGCAACATATCACCAGATGTATAAATCGTTTCAAAGGCTTCACGCGTTTCTGGGCTGTGTTTCATGTTGCGTAATTGAATTTCCGTAGTTCCCAAAATCGCGCCTATTGGTGTGCGTATTTCGTGGCTCATGGTGCTTAGGAAGTCGCTTTTTGCCTTGTTTGCCGCTTGGGCTTCTATTGCGTTGCGTTTGCTTTCGTCAATTTCTTGCTTGATTTCATTTATGCCTTTGTCGGAAGACGAAAGCTTTCTTATTGTGTCCACAAGCATGTTTATACTAGTGGTTAGTACGCCTACTTCATCGTTGGATTCGGGTTGTAACTCTGTGTACTCGCCGCCTTTTGTTATGCTTTCCACAATTTTTGCCAAACGGCTTACTCTGTTCGCACTCGCATTGATTCCCAGCAGCATAACAGCTGCGGCAATCGCAAGCCCTATGAAACTGATTAGCATTAAATTCGCAACCAACGCATTTGTATTGCTAATATCATCTTCCAGCGAAAAACCTATGAAAAACATTCCAATAGGTGCGTCACCCTCGTTTAGCAACGGAAAATAATACCCTCTATGCGGCGCACCAAACAATGGCAATTCAAGATTTAATGGTATCCCTTGATTTAAAACGGATTCGATAACAAGCGGGTTGACTATATTTCCTGTTACATCTCCCGTTGCTCGTATTCCTGCTTCGTAGTCAGCGTATAAAGTGGTTGCGACTGCTTGCGCTCCCGCAAAAATGGTTATCTCTGCGTTAAATGTTTCGCCAAATTCGTCTATTAAATCCATTATGCTTAAATCTACGGTTGCCCCTATCGTCCCGATAATCTCGCCGTTATATCGTATTGGCGATACTGATGATAGCGCAATTGGCAATGTGGGCGTGCTTATATACGTTGTTGATATTTCTCCGTACTTCAAAGCATTGCTCATTGTCACCATAACTTCGATTCCAGAATCGCCATATCTTTCTGGTTCGTGCGTGCGGATTATCATTGTGCCATCTTGGCCTGTCATTACTATGTTGGTGATTCTAAAGTCATTTATTGCCTCGCCCAAGTAGCCGAATAATTCATAACGCGTTTGGGCATGATTTTCACCGCTGTTCCACTCATTGGCTAGTGCTATGATGTTTACGTCGCTTGCTAATACTCGCACTGTCATTTCATTGTATCTTTCTACTCGCGAAAAATACGCTTTCGCTGCATGTGCCGCACCCTGCAACCGCTCGTCCGAACTAGCCATCGAAAATGCCCGCACCGAAGCAGACACATACAAAACCATAAACAGCACCAATGCAATCAAAATACCAACAACTGGAATTGCAATTTTTGTTCTAATGCTATTAAACAATACAAACCCTCCCTACATGCATATATTATGTCATATTCAAAGAAAAAATCAATTTTTTATTTTTTTTTAGCGGCACAGCCGCATTTCGCCGATTACATGTATTGGCAAGCTAACGTATACGTCTCGAAGCCATGAACAATTTCCTAGGCAATGAAAAGGGGGGTCTGTTGCTTTGTCGTTTTCACGTTTTTGCAACAGACCCGCTTTTTGCCTTGTTTTTGCTTTTGGAAGTTAATTGCTTATTTTTACTATGCTCATCGTACCTTGTGACCCGTTAAAGATTAATTTGGGTAGGGTTATGCTACCAGTGCTATATGGCTTTAACGCGATTGTTTCTGTTGTATTTGGTAGTACTAGCGTAATGAATGTTCCGCTGGCTGTGTTGCCGTCTGGTAAAACCATGCCTGTCATCATTGGTGTCGAGTTTGCATAATGGCGTATATCTGTTACTTTTGTGGCTTTTAATACGTCTACAGTCCATGTCACCAAGAACACACCAGCATGTAATGTGACCGTTCCGTCAGAGTTATTAACAATCACACCGTCATCTTTAAAAGTTCTGGTACGAAATGGAATTACCGCGCCTGCATCAACTGTTGGCGTATCGCCTGTTACTTCTGCGTATCCCGACCAAAATGAACTGCTACAAGTTCCTGATGGCCCCTGTGGCCCTGCTGGCCCTTGCGAACCTGTTGGCCCCTGCGGCCCAGTTGGCCCTTGTGAACCTGTTGCGCCCTGTGGCCCAGTTGGGCCTTGCGAACCAGTTGCGCCAGGAGGCCCTGCTGGGCCTTGTGGCCCCTCTGGGCCAGCTGGCCCTTGGACTGGTTCGCAATCTTGATGGGAATGGAATGAGTTGCTATACGCAAGCCAGTCTACCTTGGAGCATGAACAGTTTTCAGGATTTTCGCAACATCTTTCGCGTTTTTTGCAAAAATTTTCATGTTTTTCACACATCATTAATCACCTTCTGTTTATTGTACAGTCGTTCCAACATGAAATGACTGTAACGCGAGGTGTTTGCCTACCTCGTCACTCTTATAATATGGCAAGTCCCAGAAAGTGTGATTAAAATTTCCAGGAGTGTTCATAAAAACATAATCAAAAACATCTCTTGAAATGTAGCAAACAATCCACCTACGGTAACAGCGTGCCAAAGGCACAAAGTCAAGTCAACCTTTGATTTGCAGCGACAACCTTTGATTTTCGAGTGAATCAACCCATATCATGGCGCACATTGCTGTTATCACTCTCTATAGATGTTGTATGTTTGTAAGCGTCAAATCAATGCCAACAACTTAAGAAAAATTTCTTTCACAATAGCTTCTAGTGCAATTTTTATTATGGTATTGATTTAAAGATTTTCGAGAATGAGAACAATTACTAAACGGAGGAAAAATCCTTAAGTTGTTGGCATTGATTTGACGCTTACCGTACAGCAGGGATTTCATTGCTTTTATCACAAACGGCTTCTTGGCCAAAAGTAAGACCTAACTCCGCTATATGAAGTGGACTTTTGTAATTAGCCATTTTTCCCGTTGAACGCACTGTTTTTCCATCAAAAGACACCGTGTACCCTTTTACTCCCTCTGGTAACAACGATTCTACCCATTTGATAAAACACTCGTTTAGTGATTTAGGGTTT
>WQVV01000230.1 GCA_009785665.1 Defluviitaleaceae bacterium | reverse complement strand
TGTGGATTGTGATTTTTCGCTACCTATGTCTACGGAGTCTATGGATTCTTTGATAAGTCCTGTTGTGTCGGTTGCGGCGGTTTGGCTTCTTGCGGCTAGGCTTCGTACTTCGTCGGCTACTACTGCGAAGCCCTTGCCGTGTTCGCCAGCGCGAGCAGCTTCAACGGATGCGTTAAGCGCGAGCAAATTCGTTTGGAACGCAATATCCTGTATAACACCTATGATACGAGAAATATTTCCGCTGGATTCCCTAATTTTGTGCATAGCGTCAAGCATTTGTTTCATAACTTCGTTGCCGTCTTGCGCATTTTGCGACGACTTATCTGAAAGGGTGATTGCTTCGTTGGTGTTGCTGACATTATCCATGGTTTGCCTATTAATCATTTCGATTGAATGATTAAGCCCTTGAATGGATTCAGCCTGCGAGGTTGCGCCGTCTGCGAGGTTCATTGCACTTACAGAAATTTGCCCTGCGCCTATAAGCACATTTTCTGATGACTCAACTACTTCCGACATAGCCTTGTGCAAACTGGTACTGATATTGTTAATGGAAGCCTTTATCGTGGCAAATTCGCCAAGATATTCGCGGGTGATGCTAACGGTCAAGTCACCACTTGCAATTGCAGACAACACGGTATTAACCTCGTCGATATAACTTTTGATGAACTCAAGTGAGTGATTCAAAGTTTCGTTAATTTGGCTGAACGCGCCAGCGGCGGTTGCGGTATCTTCGTCATGGGGAGACGGTTTGTAGGTAAACCGCAAAATTCCCCGACCCAATCCAGATTGAAGCTTTTCGATGATTTCGGCAGTTTCTGCATTCTGATAGTTCATAACTTTTTCTGATGCCTCGCGGAAACGAATACCATCAGTAATGTCCAGCGTGATGTTACCATATGCTACAATCTCGCCATTAGAAAAGATTGGCCAAATGCAGTTTTCCTCAATTATAAGCCCTTGCGCCGTTGGTGTTTCGGTGCGCATTACATAGGACTCACGGGTGCTGTTAATAATTTTGTATGCTTCTACATACTTGTTTTGCAGATTTCGGTCGTAGATTTCATGTAGTTGCTTGCCCATAAATTCCTTGGGGTCGTAACCATAGCTTTCTACAGTTTTGTTAAAATGCAGAACATTAATATCCTTATCCAAAACCTGCATGGGGTGACGGATATTTTCAAAGCAACAATGCAAAGTTGAAATGACTTCATTCACGCCTAAAATTGCGTCTTTGAAAGCATTGTCCGTAACCGAAGCGCGAATTGTTAGATGCCCCCGCACAGCTTTATCACAGACTGTAGAAATCTCGCGCAACGCCGCATTAGTAGAAGACTGCATTTCACTAAGCAAACGCGCCTGCTCTGTTAGTTTCTTTTTCAAACTTGCCGCGTAGACTGAAACTACCACGACAATAACAAGCAATATAAAGCTAAAAAAGCCACTTGCAATAAGGGCAATAGTATTCACAAAAATTCCTCCATTGGCTAGGAAATTGTTCATGGCTTCGTGACGTATACGTTAGTTTGCCATGCATGTCATTGGTGAAATGCGGCTGTGCCGCTTACGCTCGGGTTTTTGATTTCATTTCAATTTCATCGCTACCTTTTGCGAAAGCGGCAATGGGAATTGGTCGCGTGGGGGGGCGTTTGGTTGACGGCAAAATATTTTCCAAGTTTTGTCCTGTTTGTTGCGCAATGATTTGTTGTACCAGCCTTTCGCAAGTTTTTCCTTGGCAAAAGCCCATTCCTGCGCGTGTGCGTCTTCTTATATCGTTTACAGTTGTGTATCCTTCATTGATTGATGCTATTATTTCCGACTTTGTTATTTCTTCGCAACGGCAGATTATTAAATCATTTTCCAACTGCCCTCACCTCTTCTGCTATGGATTTTTCAACTTCAATATATAATACCGTGGTTCTGTCTGTTTTTTCGTTATTGATTACGCGGTGAATTACTCCCGTGCCAATTTTTTCGCCATCGCGATTTTTTACTGATACGGTATCGCCTTTTTCTAGTTGAGGAATGTATTCGTATGGGATTACCGCCAAAGCTGTTTTATCGCTAAATGTTTTATCAACCATAAAAATCGCTTGACCAGGGCAACCTGCAATGCATAACCCACAACCACCGCAAGCGTCTTCATTAAGCACGGGAACATTTGTGATTGGAAGCCCAATTTTTATAGCATTCTTGGGGCAAACAAGTTCGCATGGATTACATGGAATTTCCTGTTCGCATTCAATGATTGCGACCATTCCTTTTTTTATTCGCGCATTGGACGGGTAGCCTGCTGTCGCTTGAAAACTTGATTTCCCGTGGGCTTTTACTCTTTTAAGTGACATCTTTGGCCTCCTTGAACAGAGCTTCTTTTGCGGTTTGTCTTATCGCACCGAAAGAGCCTTCCCGTAGCTGGTTTAGGCGAGTGTAACATTTTTCGATTAGGTCTTCGGCTTCTGTGTTGCTTAGTTTGTTTAATGCCTGTGCTACAGAAATACCCGCGATTCTGCCTTCTTCCATTGCGGTGCTTGCTTCCTCAATGCCTGAAACATCTCCTGCTACATAGATGTCGTCGTTTGATGTTTTCATGTTTCTATCGTGTAGCGGCACAAAACCGCCCAGCGTTTTGTTATACGAAAACGCACAGCCCGCCATGGAAGCAAGTTCCGAAAGCGGCGATAGCCCCGTAGCTATGCATATTGTATCTGCTTCAAGTTCCAGTTCTGTTCCGTTGTTGGAAATCAAAATAGCTTTTTCTACGCATTTTGTGCCAATGGCTTCTTTCACCGTAGCGGATAAATAAATTGGAACACCCGCACGCAAAAGCTTTCGCGCATGTACAAGATACCCCGATATTTTGTTGGCGGCTTCTACAAGTGCAACCACTTCTACGCCGCTTTGCATTAATTGATACGACACGATTAATCCAACATTCCCAGACCCAACCATAATTGCCTTTTCGCCTGGCTTAATCCCGTAAAGATTCGCTAACGTCTGCGCCGCACCCGCGCCCATTACCCCTGGTAGAGTCCACCCAGAAAATGCAGGGGAATTTTCCATTCCGCCTGTGGCAATAATCACTTTCTTGGCATCAACAATGCCGTTGCGCTTATCAATGGATGCGTGAATCCCGATTTTATTACCCTCGAAAATCCCGTATGCTGCGGTACGAAGCCTAATATCAACGCCAAGACTACCAGCTTCTTTCAGAAGTTTCTCGCCAATATCAAACCCACGTACACCAGCATGATGTTCTTTCGAGCCAAAAAATTTGTGAATCTGCTTAAAAAGCTGCCCACCCGCCCGAATATTCTCGTCAATGATTGTCACGCTAACGCCTTGTTTTGCGGCTTCAATTGCGGCGGCAAGGCCTGCTGGCCCTGCGCCAATCACACATAAATCTGTTGTTATCATATCATCACCCGCGTTCTACGCGCATTCCGTCTGTTACGGGTGTTATGCACGTTCTCACATTGGATTGACCATCTACTATCATCATGCAGTCGGTGCAACGTCCGTTTGCGCAGTAAATGCCCCTTGGTTCGCGTTTTTTTCGTGTTATACGAAAGTCTTTGATGCCTGCCGCAAGCAATGCAACGGCTATAGGTTCGCCTTCCTCTGCTGGAAGTTCCGCGCCCTCAAAAAATATTTTTACGATTTTTCCTTTGCGTCTATTACCCAACACGGGTTTTTCTCTCCTCATGCCTAGAATTGGGTGTTCCATACATACCATAGGAATTGCCCCTTTCTTACTACAGAACGCTGAAAACACTTACCGACGACAAGCCAAAACGGCGAACGCTTCTACGCCGTTCTTGGCGACAGAGGAGGTTAGTGTTTTCGCGTTCTGGTCTACTTACGCCAATTGGGGAAACGCGTGATGCTTGTCTGTTCAAATATAAAATTCGAGCGTTCGCTCAAGTTGTTCTCGTTGAAAAAAAGTTCTGCGAAAGCTTCGCCAACAGCAGGCGCGTGCGACATTGCATGTGGATGCCCTGCGGCAATGTAAAGCCCTTCAAAGTCGGGAACTTTGCCCAGAATCGGCTTGCTGTCAAATGTAAATGGAATCAACGCAGCCCAAGTTCTAATAATATTTGCGTTGGCTAGTTTTGGGCAGATTTTTACCGATTCTTTTATGATTGCGGAAAGCCCACGGGGAGTGGTTCGTCTGTCTATGCCTACAAATTCGCTGGTTGTTCCTAGTACCATTGTGCCTGACATTGTTGGTTTTAGGAATGCAAAAATGGTGTCTTCAACGTCTATTTTTGGTAGGTCGGCTTCGTCTTCTACTGCGTCTACTTTGTATTCGTATTCTAATGCAGATTGCGGGTCTGTTTCTGCTTCTTCGGCTGTTAAATATCTCATGCCGTGGATTGTTCTGGTTAGTAGCTTTTCGGACGGCTCGGTTACTAGGGATTCCAGACGTTGCGGAAAAATTGGCAGATTAATCCCCAGCGGGCGTACAAGTGGGCGACTCATGTAACCATTGGCAACAATCACCAACGAAGTTGCAATCACCCCCGCTGATGTTTCAACAGAAACTATCTTGCCAGCTTCCATGTTTATGCCGAAAACTTCTGTTCCGCTTAGAATTTCCGCGCCTCTTCGTTTAGCCAAGTTTGAGTATGCCATTACCGTCATGTACGGGTTTATTTGAATATCTTTGTCGCAATAAATTGACGCGGTAATTTCGCGGCTTAAATT
>WQVV01000229.1 GCA_009785665.1 Defluviitaleaceae bacterium | reverse complement strand
TCGCGCGCGGTGGTGCATGTTCACTTATTTTTCCTAATGATTTGAGAGTTTTCAATCCACAACATTCACATATATGAGGATTCCGCGCAGTAATGCCGCCTGTACAGCATGTATGTGAATGGCAACATAAAAATTCAGAAATGTAAGTGATTTTGAACAATTCCTAGTTGAATTGGTAGCCGTCTGGGCAGAAATTGTCGCAGGGTTTATTAATGCTCTATAATTGTGCAAAATTGAATCCACAAGTTGACAAATTCAAAATGACAAGAACAAGAACAAAAAATGAAAAAAAGCGGCGTTGATTTTTCAATTGCCGCTGTTTTTTTTGTATTCACCAGAATGTGTGGTTGATATGTTTTTGCGAAAACACAGGAAAATTCGCACCCTGCTTGCGAGCATAGAATGGCATTACCCCTAGACTATTGGCATAGCCAAAATTGGAGATGAAAAAATTTGCGAATTATGTTGGAAAAAGTCTCATGATTTTCCAAGATATGTCGATACATATAGCGAGGGGATTTTGCACCCTCGCGTCAGCAATTGCAAAACAATCAGATAAGTTTTGTGATTGCCAAACAAACTGAACATGCTGAAATAAGCATGAAGAAGGAGAAAGGACGGGAAACGTATGAGAAATCTTAATCTCACACTAAAAAGGAAGATTGCGGTTCTAATGGCACTTGTAATGATGCTATCATTACTACCGATGAATCTATTCTCCAGAGAACTAGAAACACGGGATTTTAGCAGGGAACGTCCAGTTCCAGTCATGTCAACTGCGGTAGCATTTACAAGCCCACCTGCAATTGGTGGCGGGGTAACATTCACTTACCCTAACTTTGAAGACCAAGAATCAAACGTGAATGCAACAGTAAATTTCAGAGTACATGCCCAACTTACCCAAACCGCTAGGGCTTCTGATTTTACACATTTAAGATTCGAGTGGTTAAGGTATGGCGAGGTATGGACAGGCCCAGGAGGTAGCGGAGTACTACCAAGAGGCGACATAATTAACCCAGGCTTCGCAAATTTGGGACTACAACTACAAGGCCCTGCCACGCAAGAAGTACGCGGCGGTGAATGGTCGTTGCGTGTATGCATTTTAGACGCTGCTGGTAATGTATTGTTCTGCGATATGACAGGAACAGCAATCGTTACCATACGACCACCCAGCGGCGGAGGTAGCGGTAGCGGAAACAACGGTAGTGGTAACAATGGCAGTGGTGGTAATGGTAATAACGGTGACAACAATGGTGGTAACAATGGTAGCGGTAATGGCAACAACGGCGGTGGCAATGGTGGTGGCAATGGTGGTGGAAACGGAAGCGGTGGCAACGGAAATGGTGGTGGAAGCGGCGGCAATGGTAACGGAACTGGTGGAGATGGCGGCAGTGGAACAGAACCCCAACCAACTCCAACTCCTACCCCAACACCACGCCGGCGTATTCATGGAATTGAATTTGAGCAACGTGCTGTTTATGATATAAGCAACTTGCAACGTCCTATAATCAACAATGTTGATGTTGAAGTTTTGCGATTCATGGAAGGAATCTACAGGGTAACAATTTCTGTAGATGATACAACGCTGGATTCACGCGCAATTCCATTTTTCTTTTGGGCATCAAATGAGGGGACATTTGAGGACGAAGTATATTGGTATGAAAACCATGCATCATTTACATTCAGAGCCAACATTGGAACAAGTGGACGAAATGTACATCTAATGATTGGCGTAGGTGATAATTTAGGTCAAGTTGACCGTGTGTATATCGCATTAAAGGGTAATGACAGCGACTACACTTCTACAATGTCAACGTCTGTCCAGCCATTTTCAGCAACGTTGCCTGTTCATAACATTTTTGAGGTAGGAGTACCAGCAAACATTGCTTTTGCGTTAGACACTTCAGCAACAATGTTGCTTGCCGACCCTATGATAGAAATGCCTAGTATTTTAGCAAATTTGATTGATTCTGCACCTGCAAGCACATTTTTTTCAGTTGTAGCAGGGGGCAACATTACGCCGCTTACCAATGCCTCAAATGCTCAAAACGCGCTATTACGAACAAATTCTTATGGCGGCAGTTCAGACGTTGCTCAAATCTTATCTGTTGCCGCAACCACTATTCGTGGAGAACGTCAAAATATAATTGTTTTTGCAACGGGTTCTTGGGATAGCAACTTGATTGCTCAAGCACAAGCATTAGAAAACCGAGGATATATCGTTTATCTTGTTGTGCATGAACCTAATGAGCAAGCGGCAAATAATTTGCAATCTGCACACCCTAACTCTATCATATACGCGGATATATCAGAATTGCCAGAGATTTTGTGGCGAAATCCATTGTTTTTCGGAATTATGCCGCTTGGGGATAGGGAAGCATTAACGAATCCATTTAATGATGTAAGTGATGCCGATTGGGCAAAAGTGTATATTCTTGACATGTATCACCGAGGTTTTATATATGGCATGACGGAAAACACTTTCGGCCCAAGGAATCCAAATGAGGTTGCGCAATTTTTAACAGTAGCAATACGCGCATCTGGGGTATTTGCACCAATGGAAGCTTGGCGACCAGATGTAGATATATCAGAATGGCCGCGTCAATTCATTTATTTTGGCATAAACAACCGTCTTTTTGATAACCTTTTTGGTGAAGATGTCACATTTGATGATGCACTAAGACTAAGCCGAGAAGAAACGATTACAAGAGAAGCTGGAATGTACCTAATGTATAGGGTATTTTCTCACAATACTGCCCAAGGGTGGAATCGCTTGCGTTATGCTACTGCGACAGATGAAAGCCTTCAAACATTTTTAGATTATGATGATATTTCTGATGTTTACAAAGATGCCATTGAAGCATTGGTTCAACGCGGAATCATACAGGGAGAAGGTATAGCAGGTGCGCGTAATTTAAATCCAAGCGAACCTTTAAATCGGTCACATATGGCAAGAATGATATTTGCTATGATTGCTTTTGACCAAACAATTTGGGCAACTGCCCGTCCTCTACAGGTGAGTTGGGTATACAACCTTGACGAGTTAGACCGCGACTACAGACTGACGGCTTTGCCTGGTGGTCGGTATGATAGGCGTGATAACTTTAATTCCTATGGTGCAAGGCAATACCGCTTTACTGCTGAACGAAGTGGGGCATATTCATTTATCGTAGGTAGTTATGTGCGTACCTATACCCCTGTGCCTGAATATGTTTATGTAGAAGATGAGGGATATGTGCTTGAGTATGTGGCTGTACCTGAATATCATTTTGTACACGGCACTTACAGACCCGAATTGTTTTCTATAATCAGAAACGAAGACGGAACAACCGCCCGTTTTCAACTTACAGGGCAAGCAAGGGGAGTTACCCCAAATCTCCTATTTCTTGAAGCAGGCGATACTATTGTGGTGGAAGCTTTAGGACGTGGTGATGAAAACTTTACCATAATAGTTGCTCGACAAGATGCGCGTGCTATGACGGTTAATCACTATTTTGACCGCGGTTACATGGAACGATACGGGCTAACCGCCGCCGAAGTTGTGGATAGATTCCATGGCTTTGATGAAATTACAGATAGGATATTCGTTGAATTATTTAGGCTTAGAGTTTCAACGGGTACTGTTGAGTTTTTCACATCGCCTATGGATGAGTGTCGCGATTTACGAAGCGAGCGATACGGTCGAGAAATCATGCCTTACGAATGGTGTCACCCAGGATGTACGCGTCATAACCATGCCAGTTGCGACATTGATGAGGATTCTATCCGTGATTGTCGAAGTGCACACTGGCATTGTTGGGGAAGAATATGCTTGCACTATGAGCATGAACATGGCCCAGAATGCTTAGGGGAAGATGGCGGAAGAATTTGCGCACCACATATCCATACAAGCAATTGTCTGGGGGTAACGTGTGACATTGCAATTCATGCAAGGTGCAGTAGTGTAAGAACATGCGGTCAACGGCATCATATTCACGATGATGATTGTCCAAGAAACATTGATGGATATATTGCATGTGGGTATGTTCAGTTTTGCAGTAGCGATACATGTATAAACAGCAATAGTCGTGAATTTTCTTACCTTGTTTTAGATACCGCTGGTACACCAAGTCGTGGAGTGATTGGAAATCCTGTATCAATATGGTCGGGGAATCGTGTGTGGAGTCAAAGAGACGATAATCCAATGGATGTGGATAGAAGCTTTATTTGGGGAGCTTACAGACGGCGACCATGGACAGCCATATTTATGTTTACAAGAGCGAATGACAATGATGTGGTAGCTATGTATATTCATGAGGTGGCTCATTCCCTTCGTGCGCGAGACCATTATCATGAGTTGTATTGGTGTCGTATTCGTCAAGTGGAATTATGTGTAGGCAGGGAAATTTGCTCCTATGAAGGCTGTAGAGGAGTAATTCCTCGGGGTTACGGCCCTCGAAATCCAAGACCCGATTTTTGTGTAATGAGGGATTCATTTCGGCACCCCAATATAGCAGAAAGGAATGTTCGTCACATTTTCTGTGAAGGGTGTATAAGTGATATTGCGACATTCATAGCAACAAATCAAAGTTACTTTGTTGCTGTTGTAGAAGATGAAGAAAGTGAAGATATAACAGAGGAGGACAACTAACATGAAAAAATATGTATACGTATGCGTAGCTATACTCTTGATGCTGATTATTATTTACAATCAATCAAGCGTAGTTGAGGCAGGTACTCCAAGGTATCACAC
>WQVV01000228.1 GCA_009785665.1 Defluviitaleaceae bacterium | reverse complement strand
TAGGAAATAATTTCTCGGGAGGTATTTAGATATGTCAAGAAGAAGAAATCGTTCTACGGAAAGCAATTCAGATTCTGGCGGCGAAAGAGGCGGCCGCAGCATGGGTTCGGTCATCTTAAAGATTTTGAAAATCAAGGTGATTTTGTTTATAATCTTGCTTATCCTTGCATTCTTTGGCGTGCTGTATATTATTAACTGGGTACGAAATCTTTTTAGCCCCAGCAGTGCCAACTATATCCACCAAGCCGCAGTGGTGTTGCAGGTAGACGAAAACCCACTTTCGTAGCTAAACAAAAAGGGCTGTTGCCCTAAAAAAGGAGTTGTCGAAATTCTAAAATCAAAAAGGGCGATACCGTTGGTGATGCTATCAGTGGTGATAATTGGTGCGGTGCTATGGGGTGTCCTTGCGCTTGTATATTTCGCAACAGTTGGACATCAAAGCCTAGACCCCGTTATACAGGAAGGGCGATTTCCTTTCGTAGTTTCATACAAACTGGACGGCGAAATCATCAGAATAGAGGACGTTATCCTAGTAGAATACAGGCGACGACGCGACCCAAAATTCCCAATTACCAACCGCTATTGGCGTACCACACTAGAAAGCACAGGCAGGTCGCCAAACTTTGTCATACTAGAATATCGCAATCACCCCTCTGCACGACCAGAAGCGGAAGGTAGAATCAATTCCAATTCGCGTGTAAACATCCGTATTTCGGGAGACTACTTCATGGGCGAAAGATGGGGACAGGAAAGCCCCCACATAGCCTATTTTGAACTGTACGAATGGCAACCACGTTCATTCAGAAGCAACAACACAATACTCACAGCGGAACAACTCCAAACCTACTTCGGAATAGAATTGCTAGAATTTGAGTTTAACCCACGCATCACAAACCGATTTTCGCTATTGGAAAGATGGCGGTCAAAATAATAAAACCCAGAGAGGAAAATGTAAAATGAATTGTTATTTCTGTAATGCAAAAATGAGCCTAGAAAGCGCGGGTTTCATGATTGAACTAGCCCACGGCATAATAGCAATAAAAGACGTACCAACAAACATATGCCCAAAATGCGGGCAAAGGTCATACAAAGACGACGTAGCAAGACAGCTTGAAAGAATCCGCGTAGGCCTAAGAGGCGAAGCCCTAGAAGTAGCGGTAGTGCGTTTTTCCGAGTAAGTGTTGAAAATAACAAAACTAGACATACAATACTGCAAAGCCCTAGCAAAAATAATCTCCACGGACGCACTCCTGCACCAGGCCCTAACCCCTTCGCAAGAAATGCGCGAAGTCACAGCCGCCGAATACTACCAAACCTGTCGCGAATGGGAATCCAAGAAAAACGGTGTAAACTTTTGTATACTATCAGAAGGAACGCCAATTGGTTCAATATCCTACGTTCATGAAAACGAAACAACAGCATCATACGGTATGTGGCTTGCCAGCGCGTATTGGAATAACGGCTATGGAACAATTGCACTGCAATTATTCAAAGAAACCTTAAAGAGCGCGGGGTATGCCTTTCTAACAGGAAGCATACAAAAATCAAACCCGCGCTCGAAAAGGATATGCGAAAAAAGCGGCGCGACCTTCACAGAGGACAACAACCGTTGGTATCCGTTAATCGGCTTATGCGGCAAACTCAAGGGTGGTGAATTTTCATGCGAGATATTACAAGAACTAACATAAGTGAAGAAATGGCACTTGCAGGAATTGTAGAGGCAGGTGGTTTTGTATTCATAAGTTTCTGTGTTGGTAATGTGGGTCAACCAATCGAAGCCCAAATAAATGGCGCATTTGACCATTTAAACGAACGATTGCAAAGCATAGGTTTGACATTGGAGTCGGTTGTTAAGATTGATGCAATGTTCCGCGATATTTGGAATATCCCCGTGCTGGAAAAAGTAATCAAAGAGCGATTTCATAGCAAATATCCAGCGCGAAAGTCAATTCAAACAGAGTTTGCGCATATTGGCGGTCAAAATGGGCTTCTTTTTCAGCTTGACGCAATTGCATTTAAGGGGTGCAGTTAGGTGAAATGTTTGCATTGCAAAGGAAATATGACACCAGATACAACCTCAGACTTTACCGACTTAAAAACATGCATAGTGGTAATAAGAAATGTACCCTGTCATAAATGCGAGCAGTGCGGGGAAGTTATATTTGACTTTAGCGTATGCGAACGGCTTGAACAAATTGTAGACACGCTAAGAGATTCTTTAACAGAAATTGCAGTAGTGCAGTATTCCAGCAAAGTAGCATAAGGACAAAACAAAATGACAAACTTACCCCAACTACAAAAGCGAGTATATGAGAATAAAATAGCAAAAGGATTTAACGTAACGGACATATACAGGGAATTTTGTTACATGCAAATGGAGTTATCGGAAGCAATCGAAGCGTATGCAAAGAAGAAACCCGACCTTGGCGAAGAACTTGCAGATGTGGCAATTTACTTGCTGGGGCTTTCAGAGATTTTAGGAATCGACCTTGAGAAAGAAATTTTGGCAAAGATGGCTAAGAATGAGCAAAGGCAGTACAAAATAATAGACGACGTACTCACACGAATAAACGAGTAAAACAGGAGGCAAGTATGGGCTACTTAGGCATAGACCTTGGAACAACCAACTCGGCGGCGATTATCTACAACGATAAGAAGGATTTGCTGGACGTGGTAAAGGTGGACGGCACGGACGAGATTCTACCGTCGGTGGTGTGTTTTCATGAGGATGGGGTTATTGTTGGGGCGGAGGCTAAGTCTGGCGCGATAATTTATCCCGAAAGCACGGTAATCTCTGTAAAGCGAATGATGGGCGGCGGGGAGAAAATCAACCTTGGCGAGATGGAGAAATCTCCAGAAGAGGTTAGCGCGGCGATTCTGGGTAAGTTGAAAAAATCGGCGGAGGAGCAGGCTGGCGAAACATTTGACGAGGTAGTAATCACTCACCCCGCGTATTTTAACGACCGTCAGATTTACGCAACGCAACAGGCGGGACTTATGGCGGGCTTCAAAAATGTCTATCTTCTTAGCGAACCGCTTGCCGCCGCTATTGAGTATGGTTATCGTCAAAGTTTGGCGCAAACGCTTTTGGTTTACGACCTTGGTGGCGGAACATTTGACGCATGTGTGCTTCGTGTGCATATTGGTGCAGACGGACAGGAAACTTTTCAAGAATTATCAGACGTAGGCGACATGAACCTCGGTGGCGACGATTTCGATTCCGAATTGGTGCGCTGGTTAAAGACCAAATTTACAGAAGAAAGCGGCGTTGACCTAGATGCCCTAGACAATGTGGAACGCAAGCGCGTAATGCAAAAGCTAAAGCAAGAAGCCGAGCAGGTTAAAAAGAAGCTTTCGGGTACAAATAAGGTATCTGTGCGGGTAAACCCGCTTGTTATAGTTGAAGGCGTTCCCAAGAATTTGAACGCTGAAATCACCCGCGAAGAGTTCGAGGCAATGATTCGCAAATATGTTGACCGTAGCCGCGACATCATTGAAGAAGCCCTAAAGCGTGCAGGTGTTGCCGCTGATGAGATTTCTAAGGTGGTTTTGGTGGGCGGATCTACGCTTATTCCGATGGTGCGCCGCATGGTTGCTGGTTACATTAAAGAGCCATACCGCGCCACTGACCCCGCGAAAAGCGTTGCAATGGGTGCGAGTATCTACAGTTATCTCATTCACTTGCCTAATAGTAATGTTAAAGTCGGGCAAATTACGCGACAGGTTTTTGGGACGGAAGCCGTTACCAATATCGCTACCATGGAGCGCAAGGCCATTCCGATTATCCCAATGGGTAGCCCAATTCCAAGCAAGTATTCCGATAGCAATTTTGCGTCAATGTCGGGCGCGAGCCGCGTAAACGTTGATGTTTACCAGTGGGAGCAAGGGCAAGAAGATGCACGCAAGTATATCGGGACTGTCGCGCTGGCTGGGCTTACAGGCACTACCCAATTGGAAATCACGTACTCAATTGACGAAAACAATATTTTTGAGGTGTTCATAAAAGACCTTTCAACAGGTCGTTCCGAACGCGCAGAATTTGACCGCACACAAACTTCCGCGCCTCCTGTTCGCGAAATTCACGGTGCGTCGGGCAGTGATAAGGTGAATGTCGTGTTCCTAATAGATACCACGGGCAGCATGGACACATATATCAACGGCGTTAAAGACCGCGCAATAGAATTTTCAAATATCCTAGCCAGCAAAGGCGCGATGTACAAACTTGGTCTAATCGGCTTTGGCGACCTAGGCGAAAAAGAAAAACCAAGCGTATACAACTTCACCGATGATGTTCCAAAATTCCAAAAGCAAGTCAAAAATATCCCAAGAACCTACGGTGGCGATATTCCAGAATCCTCCCTAGATGCACTAGAAACGGGTATCGAGCTTCTAAACTCCCACCGCGACGATGGCACAGCGCGTAATATTTTCATTCTAATAACAGACGCGCCCCCACACGTACCAACCCATAGCGGAAAGTCCGTAGCCCAAATATGCGAGATGCTAGAATCCCGCGCCGTAACAACCTACGTAGTAGCACGCAAAGACCGCGAATCAATAGAGGCTTACGACCCAGTAACAAAACCCAACGGCAAATACTATGACCTAAACGATAAATTCTTCGACATACTAGACAACATAGCAATGAGCATAGCGGAATTGATTAGGTTATAAGGTCAAGAGATTTAAGGTCAAAAGATTTAAGATCTTGGGGACGCTGTTCACAATGGCGCAATGAGCGTAAGCGAATGTTTCCCGCGCCAATACCCCTGCGAGGGGAC
>WQVV01000227.1 GCA_009785665.1 Defluviitaleaceae bacterium | reverse complement strand
TGTTTGTGTTGATTTTGCCTTCTGATGAAAACGCTCCTGCTTTTGAAAATCGTGCTATGGAAACATTTCCTGCGTTTTCTTTTGGTGGGTTTTTGAGTGGTGATTTTTCTAAGGGTGTTGAAGCTTTTTTGCTGGATAATACCGCGCTTCGTACATCATGGCTTACGTTTGCTAATATTGTGGAGCATTCTTACGGAATCAACAGAACAGGCGGCGCGATGATGGTTGAATTTGACCTTGCCGATTTGGGAATCGGGCTAGTGCCAGACGAGTTGCCCGAAGAAACGCCATTCACCGCAACCACGCAAGCAGAAAACCAAACTGCTGATGCTGGTGCAACATACGAGCGTGTACATGTAATCACAGGCGGGAATGTAAATCCAAGCGTGCCATTTAGTGTGGATATTCATTTTAGTCCAGCGGCGATATTGTATTTGCGATTTCGCGAAGACCCCTTGCTTGCCGCACGTTATGCGCAAGTTTTAAATGCTTACCATGAATTACTTCCCGATAATGCGCGAATGTTTTCGTTGATTTCGCCTGTGAAGGTTGAGTTTATGGGGCCGCGGTATGCTGCTGTAAATTCTTCGCAAATTGACACTATTAATTTTATTAATGCCCGTTTGCACGCGGATATTATTACTGTGGACGCGCATAGTATTTTGGCAGCGCATTCCAATGAGTACCTCTTCTTCCGCACAGACCATCACTGGACTATGCTTGGCGCGTATTACGCATACCTTGCCTTCGCGGAAGTCGCGGGCTTTGAGCCGATTACAATTGAAAATTACGTTGAACACGCCATTGAAGGTTTTATAGGTTCGCTTGCGGTTGGTACGCGGAATCGTACTATTTTAAGCCACCCCGACACGATTTATTTTTACACGCTTAATGATGGCACTACCTTTTCTATTAACATGTTTACTATTCCTTCGGATTTATCCACGCTAAGTTATCGTGTGTTTCTTGGTGGCGATAGGGCGTTTTATTATTTTCATTCGTCTAATGCTAATGGACGCACTCTTGTTGTTGTTAAGGATTCTTTTGCAAATGCTATGATTCCGTGGCTTGCGCCTCATTACGAAACAATTGTTGTAATCGACCCGCGTCAATTTACTGGTAGCGTCATTGAAGTTTTGCAGGATTTTGATGATATTGACCTTCTGTTTGTAAACTACATTCCCGCAACCACCATGCCAGATTTAATCGAACAAATTTATAATGCGAGGTAGTGACACATGGAAAAGGAAAATTCCCAAGAACTTGAGAATCAAAAAACGCCGTGGGTAACGGTAATAATTTTGGCGGTAATATCTTGCGCGTCTCTTACAACTGGGATTGTGTATTGGTACAACACATATTTGCGACCTGTTGAGTATGTGCAACCCGCAGTTTTGGCATTGGCGGAAGACGCAGACGAGGATGGCGAAGCAGGCGAATACGAGCCATATGATGAAGGCACTTCTATATTGCCAGTGCGTCCCGTAGTAGACCCGCTTCCCGAATTTGTAGCCTTATGGGCAGAATACGGCAACGAAAACATAGTAGCCCGTTTAAGCATTGCCGATATGGAAATTCTTGTGGTGCAAGCTGAGGACAATAGCTTTTACCTCGAGCATGGTCTTCGTGGCGAGCCTTCGCTGTATGGTTGGGTTTTCTTAGACTACGAAGTTGACCTGCTAATGGGCGAGGATTTTAATATGGTAATTCATTTACCGCATAGTTCAGCCCATTCTCAACTAGGCGCGTTGCGACATGTTTTGCAGGCGTATATGGATTATTATTTCTTTCTTGCGCATCCAACTATTTCCTTAGCGACACTTTATGGGGATTTCGATTGGGAAATTTTTTCATTCTATGTAGCCCCGTCAGATTTTCCATTTGCCGTGGTAAATCACCCCGACTATGACACTTGGGGTGATGTTGTAGAGCAATTCACGCTAGTGTCAATGTACAACACAATGTTAGACGTAACCCCATACGACCAAGTTCTAACAATAACCACCCCAACAGACATAAGCCCAGATTTATTTTATGTTTTGCAAGCAAGATTGCTACGGCAGATAACGTCGTAGCTGTAAAAATAGAGGAGGAAACAAAATGAAAAAAAGCATTGCGTATGCGATTACGACTATGCTAGTTTTTGTAGCCAGTATTATTCCAATGCCCGTGCGGGCTGTGAATATAACGGCGCAAGCGGCGATTGTAATTGATTTTGACACGGGCGAGATTTTATTTGAAAGGGATATTCACACGCCCAGAGTTCCTGCAAGTATGACCAAGGCTATGACTGCCTTTGTTGTGTACGAGGAAATGGAACGCGGTAATTTGACCTTAGACACGCTTATTCCAATAAGCGAAAACGCCGCTAGGTTATCGCGTGACAATGTTGTTTTGCAAGGCGCGCCGTTTCCACTGGACGCGGGTACTTATCACACGGTTGACACTTTGTTACACTTGGCAATGTTACCATCATCAAATGGGGCTTGCGTTGCGTTAGCGGAATTTATTTCTGGCACGGAAGAAGCATTTGTACAGCGCATGAACGAAAGCGCGGCGGCAATTGGCATGTGGTCGGAGTTTACAAATTCGCATGGGGCTGTTGCGCATTATACAAATGCTTATTCCATTGGGCGGCTGGTGTACGAGTTTATTCACAGATACCCCGATATTTTGCGAATTACAGGCGCGGCGTACTATGTTTTCCAAGACGAAGCGCGTAACAACACAAACTTACTTATCCAAGGCAGAACAATACCATACTATGGCGCAGACGGTTTTAGAACGGGAACAACCCGTGAAGCAGGTGCGTGTTTGGCTTCAACGGCGTATCGTTACGGTTGGCGAATAATCGTAGTAGTAATGAACGCGCAAAACAACGACAGACGCTATAGCGATAGTATCGCGCTACTAGACTTCGGTTTTGCCGAAGCCGCTCGACGCGACGCGGTAAGAGCAGAAGCGTTACAAGAGTTGCAAGCTTCCGCAGTGAATATAGTTTATCGTGGTCAACCAGTAAATTTCAGCATAACGCCACGGATAGTGGACGAGCGTTCTATGGCACCAGCAAGGGAATTACTTACTGCACTGGGCGTACTCGGTTATACAATCGGTTATGGATATATCACCATTCCTATATGCGGTAACGCTATCGGAATGTGCGACCCTGAATTTGTAATCGTAGTATCGTCACAAGTAATTGACGGCGAAATTTTTATATCAGTTCGAGATACCGCTAATGCTATTGACGTGTTAGTAGAGTGGGATTGCGATACCAGAACTGTATCTCTAAGAAGGTAGGATTTTATGATGAATAAGAAATTTTTACTACCAATAGGCATAGGGCTTGGGAGCGTGTTGGTGCTTTCTCTTGTGATTTTTTTCGTTATTGCATTTGCGGCTAATACGGAAGATGACGAACTAACGTATGAACTCGCGCTTGCGAAAGCAGAGCAAATGTTGCTAATAGAAGAAAACAAACTTGAGATGCAGCAAGCATCGTTGTCAGCCCCACGCGAAGTTTACCAAGCTAACATTGAAGTTGAAGAAGAATACGAATACATTGAAGAAGAATACGAAGAAGAGCCAGAACCACTTCCAGACCCAATAACCATACGCGCAATATCTGCTTTAGGCAATCCGTCGCGTGGCGGAGGGCTTGAGCTTCCTGTGGCAGGTGCGACTGGTTGGGCCGGAGGATATTTGGATTTATACGAAGAGCCGCGACATATTCCACCAGACCCAGTGAACTGCTTATATTGTAACGACGAATTATGTGCGCATTGCGACCCATACTGGATTGAACCCTGCGCCGCCTGCGAACTTTGTGGTCTTTGCGAAGAAGAAGAAATCTGTATGGACTGCGTACTATGCGAGGAATGCGAAGAACTCGCGCACGCGTTGCTAACGGGACGAGTAAGTTTAATGCGTTTCGTAAGTCTAAACTACGAAGCCGATTACCAAAACGAATTACCAGCGCAAGAGTTACCATACTACCCCGAAGCACCAGAAACACCAGAAGCAGAACCCGCCGAAGCCTACCTACCCCACGAAGAAATACCAGAAGAAGTAACGCCCGCCGAATATCCCAGCGAATGCGACGATTGCGAACCCGAGCAAGAACCAGTATACCAACCAGAAACATACGAACCAGAAACAACCGAATACGAAGCCCAAACCCCACGAGTATACAGATGCGTGTGCGGGCAATTATGTATATGCTGGGACGGTTGCGAATGCGACCAATATCTATGCCTATGCATGTACGACTGTTCATGTGGGTACAACTGCCAATGCGAACACGAACAAGAATGCGTATGTCCACATGTATGCCCATGTTATTACTGTGTATGCGGGGAACATTGCGAATGCACGCAAGCATGTGTATGCGACGATTACTGCCACTGCTCACATGACTGTTTATGCGAATGCCAATGCTACGAGGAATATATCCCCGTACAAATTATAGGGCGACTTTCGCCAGGGCAAGTATTTGTTATTCTTGATGTACACGAAGATTTCTGGTATATACGCTTGCCAAACAACAACACGGGTTGGGTTTTGCATAGCGGGTGTTTTATCAATTTGCCTGATGTAATTCCGTCAATGGTCTTTCGTAATACAAACGCTACTGCTTCTGTGAAGCGTTCGTCTTGGTATGACATACCCAATGTAAGCGGCTACCAGCTTTACGAAGCATGGGCGTTTAACGACCGTTTGGGCAGATACGAATTTATTATCCCCGTGTTATATCAAACCGCACACGCGCTTTTTGTAGTGCAACA
>WQVV01000226.1 GCA_009785665.1 Defluviitaleaceae bacterium | reverse complement strand
TGGCGCGGCAATAGTAATGGTAAGCCACGACATAGAATTTTGCGCAGAATACGCAGACAAATGCGCCTTGTTTTTTGACGGCGATATTTTTGCAGAAAACCCACCACGGGAATTTTTCAGCGGGAACAGTTTTTACACAACCAGCGCGAACAGAATGGCGCGGCGCATTTTGCCAAATGCAATAACCGCAAACGACGTAATCCAAGCACTAGGCGGCGAAGTCCCCACGCCGCCAAAAATCCTTGATGATGACATAAAATACGAAGCAGAATCCCTTCCGCCGCCACCCGCCACGCCCGAATTATCGCCAGCACGCAAAGGCGTGTTATCTATTTTCGGGCTGTGGTTGATTGCTACAATGCTGTTCGCAGTGCTTAATCCCAGCGGCTTTGACGGGTTTTTGCAATTTTTACAAGGTGGGCATTCCGCTATCACAACAGCCGATAACGCGATTTTATATGTAGGAATTTTATTTGCAATGATTTCCGCAATTATCGGAATTACCTTCACATTATCATGGAAACGAAATCGCGGCGCGTTAGAATCTCAATTACAAAAGCGCGAATTATCAAAACGAACAATCGTGGCGGCAATCGTGATTTTATTAACTATTCCCGCAACAATTTTCATAGGCTTATATTTTTTTGACGACCGCCGATTTTATTTTATTTCCATGGCAATAATTTTTCAAACAATGCTACCATTCGCCCTAGTATTTGAAGGACGAAAGCCAATGGCGCGGGAATTAGTAATCATAGCTGTCTTATGCGCGATAAGCGTTGCAGGACGAACGGCATTTTTTATGATGCCACAATTTAAACCAGTGATTGCAATGGTGATAATCGCAGGGGTTGCTTTCGGAGGTGAAACGGGTTTTTTTGTAGGGGCGATTACTGGGTTTGTTAGCAATATGTTCTTCGGGCAAGGGCCTTGGACACCTTGGCAAATGTTCGCGTTTGGGATTATTGGATTTCTTAGCGGGGTTCTTTTTCGTAAAGGGTTGTTGCGGCGTACTCGTTTGTCGCTTGCGGTTTTTGGCGGCGTTTCCACTCTTCTTATATATGGAGGAATCATGAATCCAGCGGGCGTTTTAATTCATCAGCCAAGCCCAACCATTGAAATGTTTTTAATGTCGTACCTGCAAGGAATCCCGTTCGACATAATTCACGCCGTCGCAACGGTAATTTTTCTTGCGGTTGCGTCGCGTCCAATGCTGGAAAAACTGGATAGAATCAAAGATAAATATGGATTAGTCGAATATTAACATTTCCGTAATAAATTTTCACGAAAAATTAAAAATTTCTCTTGAGAAATTTGTTGCATCATGTTATACTCGCGTCATTAGATTTGAAAAAAACGCAAATGGAAAAACTTGTTAGGGGGAATTTTCATGACGAAATACATAAAAAGGAAATTTGTAGCCATTCTAATAGCGTTCGTTTTTATCCTGCCACTTATGCCCAATATTCCTGTAGGGGCAACCCCCGCCACGCGTGAACGGCACAGACAACTAGAGCAACAGCTACAAGCCACAAACCAAAATGTACGCGAGCAAGAAAATCTTCTCGCGGGAACGCGGCATGAAATGTCACAGCTAATGACGGAAATGCAAGAACTCGACCAACAAATGATGGACGCGGCAACAGCATTGGAAAACATCGAGTTTTCGCTACTAGCCACAGAAATCAGAACAGCAGACGCGCAAGAAGCCCTAGACATAGCACGCGAGGACTACAATGTGCAAATGGAAGTCCTACGAACAAGAATCCGCGTGATGCACGAACAAGGCGCAACGGGCCTAATGGACGTGCTTTTCCAAGCAGAAAGCATCTCGGATTTTCTAATGCGTTGGGAATATATCCGCACAGTAACGCAGTTCGACCGCGACTTACTAGAGCGTTTAGAAGCCGCAGAAAACGAAATAGCCGCCTATGTAGAAGACTTAGCCCGCGCCAGAATCCTAACAGAAGACCTGCATTTTCAACAAGATTTAGCAATGCAAAGTCTGCAATTCGCGATGGACGACCGTAACGAATGGTTCGCCCGTCTAGCTGAAAACGAAGCACAAATGGCAGAACTGCTGGCAGTATTTGAATACGAACAGCAAGTGGCAGTATTAGAGTTTGGAGCAATCCAAGCGCAACTAAGCCGCGAAGAAGACGAACTAGCACGTCAACGCGCCATTCAAGCGCAAAACGCAAGACTAGCTCGCCTAAATGATTTCGACGGACAATTCCAATGGCCAATACCAACACACGCATTCAGCGGCAGGGCTGGAAGCAGTTTTGGAATGCGAATGCACCCAATCCTACGCCAGTACAGAATGCACACAGGCATAGACGTAGGCGCGCCAACAGGAACGCGCCTAATAGCGGCGGCAGACGGATATGTACGCTTCGCAGGCTGGAGCGGCGGCTACGGCACAACAGTAATAATAGACCACGGAAACGGCTACAGCACCCTATACGCCCACAACTCACGCAACCGCGTAAGCACAGGCGATTTCGTAACCCGCGGTCAACACATTGCAGACGTAGGCTCAACAGGAATGTCAACAGGCCCCCATCTCCACTTTGAAATCCGAGTAAACAACCGCCAAGTAGACCCAATGCGCTACTTCCCAAACTGGCAGGGATAAGAGATTAAAGATTAAAACCGTGGGGAGAAACTTTTGTGAACAAAAGTTTCCCCCCACACCCCCCTTCAAAAAACTTTTTTATTTGCGCCTACAATTGAGTGGAAATCTAGCGAAGCTGTAATGCCGCAAAATGAAGGGGTCAAGGGGACTGTGTCCCCTTGCAGGGGCATTGGGGACAGCGTCCCCAAGGTCTTAGCTTTGCGACAATTCACGGAATTAATAATTTTGTAATATAATGCTTGAAAAAAAGTGTTTTCCGTGTTATCATGCCGCACGTCGCAAAATTACACCATCAAACCGAAAAGGAGTGCCTTGTATGTTTTTCAGGCGGAAAGAGCCTCAGACACGCCCGGCAGTCAAAAAGGTAAGCGAGTTAATCAATACGAAATCGCACAATCAAAAGAAGTATATTTCTCTTATGCTTGTGCCTTCGTACAGCACGGGTAAGACGCGGAGTTTGCGTATTCCGCGAATGTTACTGCATATTCTTGGCATTAGTGCGTTTGTTATTAGTTCAATCATTTTAGGGTTTTACCTTCGCAGCTTGCATTTTGAACGTATTGCGCGTGACCTTAGTGATTCCTTGGACGAGACGCAAACTGCTTTTTACGTGTTCCAAGAAGAAGCCGAAATGACTCATAACGACCTCATTGCCGAGGCGGCCCAAATGTACGAAAATTTAAACGAAGAACAAACTCGGGCGCAAAGAGAAATAGCAGACCGAGAGAGTATCCACAACGACACACTGACTGATATTTGGGAAACCATAGACGAGTTAGAAATAAGGATTCGCGAGTTCGAGGAAAAACGCCAAGAAACAGTAAGCAATTTAGGCGCGAGAAGCATAATTCCACCAATAGCAGGGCTTGTGTCACAAATGGAACGCTCGCAAGAAAACCTTCGCGAGTCACTAGAATCGGGCATTGATTCCAACCCAGAAGAAGAAGAAACCAGACCAGTTTTTAGAACAATGGCGTTATCTGCCCAACCACAATCTGTGGTTGAGGCAGAAAGGCTGTTGGACAAGCTTGATGTACTAATGACAGAGTTGGACATGCAACAGCAATTGTTGGACAACCTTAATGATTATAAAGAACGAATGAGTCCGTATCTACTAAACTACCCCACCATTTGGCCTGTCACTGGGCAAATTAGTTCTGGGTTTGGCTGGCGGAATAATCCTATCGGGCGCGGTAATGAATATCATTATGGTATAGACATTCCCGCAAGGTCGGGTACGCCCATACGAGCCGCAGGTGGCGGAACTGTAACCTTCGCTGGCTGGAATAGTGGTTACGGAAACACCATAATAATCGACCACGGAAGCGGCATTACAACAATGTACGCCCACAACAGCAGTAACAACGTAACCGAAGGCCAGCGCGTAGAGCGCGGCGACATAATCGCCTACGTTGGAAGTACAGGCCGAAGCACAGGCCCACATGTTCATTACGAAGTACGCAGAAACGGCACAGCACTTGACCCCGTTACGTTTCTGATTGAACATCATAGATAGAGGGATAATTATGCCACGCTCACGCGTTCAAGACGAATTTACAAAACCAACAAGCACCGTAATAGGACACGGCTTTACCATTCACGCCGCACGCTTCACATGTACGGAATCCGAATCTATGCGCATAGACGGCACAGTAATCGGCGATATAGACATAGACGGCCTGCTAAACATAAGCGAAACAGGTCGTATTGATGGTAACATAAGCGCGGGTTCTGCCCGTGTGGCAGGGAGAATTTTTGGCAATGTACAATGCCGTAACGCCTTACACCTAGCCGCCACCGCCGACGTAACAGGCGACGTTCTAACCGCTACCCTAATAGTAGACGAAGGCGCGATTTTCACAGGTCGTTGCCAGACCCACGTCCCAATAGACGGCACAGTTCCTGCGTTACCTTATAAGGCATAGCAAAAGGTTTTTCCAAGCACTCAAAAACATTAGGGCGTATTACCACTACGAAAATGACACGCTGTTTGGTCGATTTTCGTAGTGGTAACACGCTCTATTTTCGCGCCTATACATGAGTGGAAATTTTAATTTTTTATTGAAACTGTTCAAGGCTTCGTGACGTATGTGTTAGCTTGCAACGCAGGTCATTGGCGAAAAGCGGCTATGCCGCCTTTTTTATTATGCTAGGAAACTGCTATAAAATGGGAATAGGTGTCACTTGTAAGTATGTACACAAAAAAGCCCTCGGATATTCAACAGCAAGAGAACAGCAAGAGAAAAACAAGATTATATT
>WQVV01000225.1 GCA_009785665.1 Defluviitaleaceae bacterium | reverse complement strand
GTAACACAATAGATATTATGTTACATGGGAGACTATCAACTTAATTAACTTAAATCTAGGAGGAACTATCATGGCACTAACAGAACCAATCCGCGACCCGCGTCAAGTACAAGCATTTCTCGCGTACTACCGAAACAAGGGGCATTTACGCAATCAAGTATTAGTTACAGTAGCACTGCACACAGCACTACGCATAAGCGACATTCTTCGCCTAAAATGCGAAGACGTTTACGACTTCACAAACCACCGCATTCGCAAAAGCATCACCATCACTGAAAAAAAGACAGGCAAAAGCAAAATCATAGCCCTACACAAAAACATCATCAAAGCCTTAAAAGCCTACTACCCACAAGCAAAACAGGGCGAAGCCCTAATAATCAATCTAAGTACAGGAAAATCAATCAGCCGAGTACACGCATACCGCCTAATAAGCGAAGCCGCCGCCGCAATAGGCGTAATACACAAAGTAGGCTGTCACTCATTACGCAAAACTTTCGGCTATCATTCTTGGAGCGGCGGAATTTCCCCTGTAATTCTTATGGAAATATACAATCACAGTTCCTATTCCATAACACGCAGATATTTAGGTGTAGCGCAAGACGACAAAAACACCGTTTATCTTAATATGGATTTTGCATAATCCTTCACAGGGAGTAAAAAAGTTCGACAAAATATAAGTATAAGTCCGAAATGTATTTTAACACCATGCGAGTTTATGTCAACAAGTTTTTCCCAAAAGTTTCACCAAAAAGGTGCGTCAACTTTTTTTGCCCTTTTTGCAAAGTGGCAAGAAAAAGTTGCTGCACCACTCATGTGAAGGCACAAAATTAAAGTTTTGAGGAGAGGGGGTTTGGGGGAGAGGAACTTGTTCACAAGTTCCTTTCCCCCAAGGTCTTAAATCTTTTAATCTTTTATCATTGCGAATAAAACCAAATTTTATTAAATTCTTGGAAGGCCATAGAAATTTCTGCGAAGTCTTGGTAATCTTGAGCCGTCCAGCCGTTGCGGCGGGATAGGATTACTAGAATGTATGGCGAAGGGGCGTAGATTATTGCCATGTCGTGCCACGCGTGAGGGCGCGTCCAGCCTGTTTTGCTTGCTACTGGGTAATCGGAAACTATGAAGGGGTAGTTGTTGTTTAGCAAATGTTGGCGAAATTCTTCGCTGTAGCGTCCGTCTGATTCTGTGTAGTTGAAAATTTCTCTTGCGAAAAGCCCTGCGTCGCCAACGGTTAGATTTGAGTTGAAAATGTTATAGCGTACATGATTTGGATTTCCGCCTATGCTTGCAACGAACTGCCTGTAACCTTCAATGCCATGGTGACGGCGAAGCATGGTTGTGGCAATGTTGTCGCTGTAGCTAAGGTTTAGGCGTAGTAGTTCGCGCTGGCTGAACGGAGTTCCTGTGCCGTATCTATGCCTAATCACCCCCGAGCCGCCAAAAAAATCAGCAGAAGTGTAGGTCAGATAGGTGTTGATGTCGATTTCGTCACGCTCTGCGCGTTGGTAGAGATACAACGCGAATGATGCCTTTGGCACACTAGCAGAAAAATAAACCGCGTTCGGATTAAACGTGTAAACGAATCCCGTTTCAAGATTTTCAAAATAAACTGACAAACTGCCAAACCGTCGTAACATTTGGTCTAGTGCGTAAGTAGAAGGACTGTAATTCAAATACACCCATTTAGGGCCGAGCCAAGTATCAACTTGAATCCACGAACTACCGTAACGGTCAAGAATGCTAACCATTTGCGAATTTATATGGCTAACAGGAACGTCGTCAACACCAATGTTCTCAAAAATGCCCATCTTCCGCTCGATGAAGCGACGGTTTGAATTTAAGTACACCCAGTAATCACCGTGGTAAGTGCGCATTTGCCCCCAGCCGTATTCGTTGCGATACAGCAAATTCACACGTTGCGGCAGAAAACGAGCTATCCGTTGTGCGCGGAAATCAGGCTCGCTGTACACGTAAAATTCCCAGCTAATATCATGCGATAAACTCGCGTAAACCTCTTCTGGCTGTGCAAATACCATTGCGACCACAGCAACCGCCACTAGCCCTAAAAATCGTTTCATGTAGTCATCTCCATTCTAAAATATAACAATCAAAAAATTACAAATAATACATATACCCTCCTTCGGACTTGCTAACAATATCTTCAAGGGTTACGCCCTGTAAAGTTTCTTTTATCGCGTTATCTAATGCCGCGTAAACATTTTCGTTTATTGACATTTCTAGTGCCTCGTCACGTTTTGAGATGGTTGATTCTGTTTTTTCAAATATAGCTGTTTCTATGGCGGATAAGATGTCGAAAGCGGTTATGTCTTTTGGTGATTTTGCTAGATAGTAGCCACCGTTTGAACCTTTTACAGATGTTACAAAGCCACCGCGTTTTAGAAGCGCGAAAACTTGTTCCAAATAAATTTTTGAAATTTCTAAACGCTCGGCTAAGGTTACTACTGCCACGATTTTTCCAACGCCTTCATGTTTGGCCATGCTTGCCAGTACCGCAAGCCCGTAACGACCTTTTGAGGATATTTTCATTGCGTAACACTCTCCTATAAACTTAGTATAACATAGTTTGCAGATATGTGATTGAAAATTTTTCTTGACATGATAAAAATTCGAGAGTAACATATCATTCAAGTATGTGATGTAGGTTATCGAGAGGAGCAACGCAAATGTCAAAAATATTTAACAGCTTACCCGATTTAATCGGAGGAACGCCACTTTTGCGGCTGAACAGATACGAAGCTACAAAAGGGATAAAAGCAGGAATTATTGCAAAATTGGAATCGTACAATCCAAGCGGCAGCGTAAAAGACAGAATTGCAAAAGCAATGATTGACGACGCAGAAAAAAAAGGTTTAATAACTCCCGATTCGGTAATTATAGAGCCAACAAGCGGGAATACGGGAATAGGATTAGCGTCTGTAGCGGCGGCGCGAGGATACAAGGTAATTCTAACAATGCCCGAAACAATGAGCATAGAGCGGCGAAATCTACTGAAAGCACTAGGCGCGGAACTCGTATTAACCGAGGGCGCAAAAGGAATGAAAGGCGCGATTGCAAAAGCAGAGGAATTAGCCGCCGAAACACCAAATTCATATATCCCAGCGCAGTTTGAAAATCCAGCAAACCCAGCCATTCACATAGCAACAACAGGCCCAGAAATTTGGGAAGATACAGATGGCAAAGTTGATATTTTCGTTGCAGGGATAGGAACGGGCGGAACAATCAGCGGCGCAGGCGAATTTCTAAAATCAAAAAATCCCGAAATAAAAATTATCGCCGTCGAGCCGACTGATTCGCCAGTGCTTTCAGAAGGCAGAGCGGGAGCGCATAAAATTCAAGGGATTGGCGCGGGATTTGTGCCAGATGTTTTAAACACAAGCATTTATGATGAAATCCTCAAGGTAACAAATGATGACGCTTTTGACGCAGGGCGTTTAATTGCAAAAATGGAAGGGCTTCTTGTGGGTATTTCGTCGGGGGCAGCAATTTGGGCGGCAACGCAAGTCGCGCTTCGCCCCGAAAATGAAGGCAAAACAGTTGTAGTAATTTTACCCGATACAGGGGAGCGTTATTTATCAACTCCGTTATTTACGGATATTTAACAGGCGATAAAGGTGAGAAAAAATGGATTTTGAAACTCTATGTGTACACGGCAGTAGTAAAAAATACGATACCACGGGCGCAATTTGTGTACCGATTTTTACATCGGCAACTTTCGCGCATCCCAGTGTTGGGGAAAGCACTGGCTTTGATTACTCCCGAACGCAAAACCCTACGCGGGAAAATTTAGAACATACCGTAGCGTCATTAGAAGGCGGTTGCGGCGCGATTGCGTTTTCCTCTGGAATGGCGGCGACTTCGGCGTTAATGGAGTTGTTTTCGATTGGCAATCATGTTGTTTCGTTTGATGATTTATACGGCGGCTCTTACCGTTTGTTTGAGCAAATATCCGCAAAAAATGGTATTTCCTTCACGTATGCCAACACCGCCGAGGGAATAGCCGCCGCAATCAAGCCCAACACAAAAGCTATTTTTATCGAAACGCCAACCAACCCAATGATGCAAGTTATCGACATAGCGGCAATAACAAAAACGGCACAGCAACACGGATTGCTGGTTATTGTGGATAATACATTTTTAACGCCGTATTTTCAGAAGCCGTTGGAGTTGGGTGCAGACATTGTGTTACACAGCGGCACAAAATATCTAGGCGGCCACAATGACGCATTGGCGGGGCTACTGGTTGCAAAAGACCCCAATATCTACGAACAACTAAAAACAATAGCCAAAACAACAGGGGCAATACTATCCCCCTTCGAGAGTTACCTAATAACCCGCGGAATAAAAACCCTTGCTGTCCGTTTGGAGCGGCAACAAGAAACAGCAAAAACCATTGCAAACTGGCTAACAGAGCAAAAAAAAATAACAGCAGTTCACTATATTGGTCTACCAAACCATGCGGGGCATGAAATAACACGCAAACAATCAAGTGGATATGGCGGAATGATTTCCTTCACCGTATGCGACGAAAAAACCGCCATCAAGATACTAGAGCAGGTAAAAGTAATTCAATACGCAGAAAGCCTAGGCGGCGTAGAAAGCCTAATCACATATCCAGCCCTTCAAACCCACGCAGATATGCCAGAAAATGAACGCCTATCCAGAGGCATAAACGAAAAACTACTACGCCTATCAGTAGGCTTAGAATCAGCAACCGATTTAATCGCAGATTTAAAGCAGGCGATGGAGTGATACTTTTTCCACTCTTAAACATTGAAATGCGCCCCGAAAATGCAGTAGAAATTTGACGTGTGGCGGGGTGGGTGCATTCCAATGTTTGAGGTGGAAAAGTATGAGTGCGAATTTAAGACCTTGGGGACG
>WQVV01000224.1 GCA_009785665.1 Defluviitaleaceae bacterium | reverse complement strand
TTGGCAATTTTACCAGCTTATCGGCGTACAATGCCGCGCCAAGTTCGTAATAGGTCATCAAAAATGCTAACAGATATTGCAATAACCGCAATGGCATGTTTTTGTTTAGCGTGGATTGATGCTCTATAAAAATGACCATTATCCCGTCCACTATAAATGAAATATCGTTGCGCAGGTTGGGGTGAAATTGCACATCTATTGATTTCATTTCTACCAGAGTCTCTTCGCTATATGCTTTGCCGCTTATGTCGCAGTAAAGTTTTAACGCTTTTTTCGGGTGGTTTAGCAGTGCGCGGATTATGCTGTCTTTGTATTTTCGGTTAGTTTTCATGCTCACCTCGCTTATGTTTTACTTTAGCATGTTTGTTAGGCGTTTTCAATTAGGTAGATTTTTAAAGTTATCCAGTTTCATGTAGTGGGCGCACGCCCCAAATGAACTGGATGCTTTTTTATTGCTCAACAATTACAACTACACAGAACTACAGCGATTCAACTCAATGCAAAACCAAAAAAGCGGGGTCAAGGGGACTGCGTCCCCTTGCAGGGTTTGGGACAGCGTCCCAAGGTCTTAAATCTTTTAATCTTTTAATCTTTAAAACCAACGTTGCTACAAGTTTTTCAACCGCGCATTGAACAATCTTTGATATTTTGCTAGAATACCCTTTGCAGTTCTAAGAAAAAGTCCCTTGGAAGGAAAAATTTATGGAACGTATTAGAAATTTCTGCATAATAGCGCATATAGACCACGGAAAGTCAACGCTGGCAGACAGGCTGATAGAGCTGGCTGGAGTGTTGACAAAGCGTGAAATGCAATCGCAAGTGCTGGACAATATGGATTTAGAGCGAGAGCGCGGAATAACAATTAAGGCGCAATCGGTAAGGCTGGTGTACACCGCGCCTGATGGGCAGGAGTATATTTTAAATTTGATTGACACGCCTGGTCATGTTGACTTCACTTATGAAGTTAGCCGTTCGTTGGCGGCTTGCGAGGGCGCGATTCTTATTGTGGACGCGGCGCAGGGCATTGAAGCGCAGACGTTGGCAAATGTTTATCTCGCGTTGGATAACAACCTTGAAGTTTTGCCTGTAATTAACAAAATTGACTTGGCATCGGCAGACCCCGACAAAACCAAGGACGACATCGAAAATGTAATCGGGCTGGACACCACTGACGCGCCTTTGATTTCCGCGAAAAATTCGATTAATATACAGCATGTTTTCGACCGCGTTATTAGTGGGATTCCCGCGCCTTCTGGCGACCCTTCCGCGCCGTTGAAGGCGTTGATTTTCGACTCTTTGTATGATGCTTATAAGGGTGTAATCGTTTTTATTCGCGTGATGGACGGCGTTATTAAAAAAGGAACTAGCGCGTATTTTATGGCCACGGGCAAGCAATTTGACATTGTGGAAACTGGGTATTTTGGGCCTGGGAAATTTATTGCGTCGGAAAGTCTTTCGGCTGGTGAGGTTGGTTATATTACGGCGAGTATCAAGAATGTTCGCGATACGAATATCGGCGATACAATCACGGAAACGGGACGCAAAACCGCCGAACCATTCCCTGGGTACAAGCAGGTTAATCCTATGGTGTATTGCGGGATTTTCCCAGCAGACGGAGCGCGTTATACAGATCTTCGCGACTCACTTGAGAAACTCCGCCTTAACGATGCCGCTTTGCAATTCGAGCCAGAAACATCTGTTGCGTTGGGCTTTGGATTTCGCTGCGGATTTCTGGGGCTTCTGCACCTTGAAATCATTCAAGAGCGGCTGGAACGCGAATATAATCTCGACCTAATCACCACCGCGCCAAGCGTAATTTACAAAGTTCATCAAACAAACGGCGAGGTTATAGACCTTTCAAACCCAGCAGACATGCCCGACCCATCACGCATTAGCTTCATGGAAGAACCAATCGTAAAGGCCGAAATCATGCTACCAACGGACTACATTGGCCCAGTGATGGAACTATGCCAAGAACGACGCGGCGTATACATCGGCATGGAATACATGGACTCAAACCGCGCAATCCTGCGGTACGAACTTCCGCTAAACGAAATCATTTACGATTTCTTCGACACGCTAAAATCCCGAAGCCGTGGTTACGCGTCTTTCGACTATGATTTGATTGGGTATCAGCAGTCTGAATTGGCGAAACTGGACATTCTTGTTCATCACGAGCCTGTGGACGCGCTTTCATTCATAGTGTACGCAAAAACAGCCGCCGAACGCGGGCGGCGCATGGCGGAAAAACTGAAAAAGGAAATCCCCAAGCATCAGTTTGAAATTCCAATTCAAGCATGTATCGGAAGCAAGGTTATCGCACGCGAAACAATCGGCGCAATGCGCAAAGATGTTTTGTCAAAATGCTACGGCGGTGACATCACCCGCAAAAAGAAACTGCTCGAAAAGCAAAAAGAGGGCAAAAAGCGTATGCGCAGTATAGGTTCTGTTGAAGTGCCACAACAGGCATTCATGAACGTACTAAAACTGGACGAAACCTAAACAAAGGACGGGGCGGCAAAATGATTCAGCAAAACAGAAAAAGGGAGAAAGTAAACATGAAAAAAGTACTAACGATAATTTTTTTCGCAACAATGCTAATTGCGTTTACATCATGCGATTCAGGGTTATATACAACACCACCAGAATTTCAGGAACATGCGCAACGGGAGCAGGAAGCACGGGAAGCAGCGCGACGAGCGCAGGAAGCATACGAAGAATCCCTACAAGCGGATTCGTCTGACGCAACGGGGTTATCAATTTTCCACGGGCAATGGGAAAGCACAATGCTATTTGTTGATGATACATGGACGCTAAATATCGACGGGAGTGAAGGTGTGATTTTAATGTCTTCTGAAATGTTTGGAGTCGCATTCCTGCCAGTGGATTGGGAAATTGAAGAAGACAGACTTGTAATTTCCATGAACGACGAAGCAAATCGCGCAATAATCGAGATGGTTATTTCAGATGACGGCGCGGTGATTAGCGGAACTTACACACAATTTGAGGAAATCACGGGCATAGCGTTTGCGAAGTTATCGGAAACACCAGAGATGGGCGAATTTTTCAACGCCTTCGCTTGGGAAACCGTGTCATTCGAGGAGCGAATGCAAACTTTAGCCGACTTCGCGCTATATGAAGATGACGGAACAGTTTTGACATTCACCTACGACTTAAACAGGCGCGATTTATATGCGGATTTAATCGAAGAATTTGATTTAGACACTCTAACATATGGCTACTCCGACGTGGAACTGATGCTAGTGCTACTGGACTGGATGATGGATAATTTTAGGCACAACGGCGCGTCGGGAATGCCCGAGCAACGTAATGCAATTACCATCATAGACTATATGCGAGAAAACCCATTGGGAATTAACTGCCGTGGGCTTGCAATTCTTCTTGCGGAAGTCCTTAGGCTGTACGGCATTGAAGCGAAGCACATCACTGTATATCCATATGAAGACAATCACCCCGTACACGTTATCACCCATGCGTACTCGCGCCGATTAAATCAGTGGATTTTGCTAGACCCAACTTTTGGAATGTACGTAACCGACGAGTACGGCAATTTTATGGATTTATACATGCTACGAAAAGCCTTCGCGCAAGGTGGCACGCCGATACTAGCAAACCCCAATGCCACTCGCAACGGCTACCCCGTCACAATAGACGAATTTAAAACTTTCATGGTATGTTATCTATTCCGTTTCAGCACAGGCACAAATTTCACCTTCGGCTCGGAAGAAGGCGCAGACACCACGCAAGTAATGTTAGTTCCCGTAGGTTTCACTGGCACAGGCGGAGAAACAACAACATCATCAGCAAGCGCGTTCTTCGCAACACCCAGCGGCACAGCCGCTTTTCGCCGATAACCTGCATGGCAAGCTAACGCATACATCTCGAAGCCATGAACTGTTTCATAGGCAATTAAAAAAATTTTGAAAGGTCGATTCCCTTATGAAAAGCACAAAAAAGATTTTTATGGCAATTGCAGTTTTGACAATGGCGGCAGGACTGCTAATGCTAACAGGTTGTGGATTACTAATCCAACACGACGAGGAATTAGTAGGCACATGGTATTGGAATGCCGACGGCGCGTATCGTTACACCTTTAACGCCGACGGCACGGGCGAACGTGGATTTCCCGAAACGCATCAAACCTTCACATGGTCAACACTGGGCGACCTATTGGTCATTTACCGCGACCATTCAAGACGAAATGAAATCGCCAATGAGTCATGGGATTTTGAAATCGTTGACGATGTTCTAACCATACGCAGTCATCACGCTGCAAAAACAAATTTCAGCTACGTTCGCGGAGGCACGGAGCAAAACGAGGCATTAGTAGGCCGCTGGCGTTGGGACACCAACACGTCCTACATTTACACCTTCCACGAAGACGGTACAGGCACGCGTAATTTCCCCGCCCCCAACGACACATTCACATGGTCAACCCACGAAGACACTCTATTCATAACCCGCGACACATTAACCGCTGGAATAATTCGCGGCGAAATATGGACATTTGAACTAGGCGAAAACACCATAACAATAACCAGCCAACAAACCGACGAGGCTCCTTCCCTAGTCTACAACCGAATCCCCTAATGCCAACGGGGATATACATTCACATTCCATTCTGCAAGCAGAAGTGTTTTTACTGTGATTTTTTGTCTTTTGAAGATGAAATGAAAGACCTTGGGGGAGAAACTTTTGTGATGTCATATTCCCGAATGCGAAGCGAAAGGAATGTGAACAAAAGTTTCCCCCCCAATACCTCTCCTTTAAAAAACTTTTATGTTGCGGCTTTGGTTGAGGAGATTAAAGCGGCGGTTTTGGGTGCGGTTGATACTGTTTATATTGGGGGAGGAACGCCCACGGCGTTGCCTTCCTTTTTGTTGTGCGAAATTTTGGAAGCTGTG
>WQVV01000223.1 GCA_009785665.1 Defluviitaleaceae bacterium | reverse complement strand
GCTCGTGAAGGTGCAATGCCGTGTATACTTTGAAAAGCACGGTTAAACGCCGTCGGGGACGTGTAGCCATATTTAAGGGCCACATCAATAATTTTTTCCCCACTTTGTAAATCAACCGCCGCAAGCGATATTTTTCTGCGCCTGATGTATTCTGGCAACGGCACCCCTGCAATATACGAAAACATTCTCTGGAATTGATATGACGAACAACAGGCTATCTTTGCCAATTGTGCATACTCAATTTCCTCTGTTATATTTTCTTCTATGCAAACGATTGCCTTGTTTAGACGCTCAATCCAATCCATTTTCTCAACTCCTAAAGCTATTATAGTCTGCAATCAAGCATATATCCTCTCATTTTCATACTCGGATAAGAGAGGTTTTAAAAGTACACAAATATAAAAAGCCCCTGTCACTTGCTAATTCAAGCGACGGGGCGTTTTATTAGGGCGTGGAGAACACGCCCTAGACCTCTTATAAGATAGATTTCGTTATATCTTGATGCGTCATACCTATATCTAAGCAACCGCATTTTTCCATAGATTCGGGAAGGTTTTTGCGATTTGGCTTGCGTTTGATTTTCAAGAAACGGATAAAATCATCATTTAATGAATCATCGCGTACCTCGAACCCAAGCCACATGCCATCGTGTAATATTTCAGATTCATCATATTGCTTGCGCACCGTTTCGCTGAAATCTTCTCGTTGCTCGTCGAATTTATCACGCTCGCTTTTACCCAACGTAATGCAGACAATAAAAAATCCTTCACGCAAGCAGAGTGTGGTTAGCGATTTACCACTTCGCTTGAAATACAAATTATTTTTGTGCTTGTGTGTAGGTTTTCCTTCTGCCCATATTTCATCTATTTCGTAGTAAAAGCGAATGTAGCCAACTAATTTTTCCCAAGCATCTATCGCTGTTCCCAGCATTGTTTTTACTTCGCTATAGGGTTTTGTTGGTCTGTCCATTACGATACACCTTCGTTTAACGCCTGTTCTAAATCGCCTATTATGTCGTCTATGTGTTCTGTGCCTATTGATAGGCGGATTGTGCTTTCTGATATTAAGGAAGCCTTTAGTTCGTCGGCATTCATTTGGGAGTGCGTGGTTGAAGCGGGGTGAATTACCAAGGATTTTACGTCGGCTACGTTGGCTAGTAGGGAGAATAGTTTTAGCTTGTCAATGAAGGCCTTTGCGTCGTTGGCATTACCCTTGATTTCAAATGTGAAGATTGAACCTGCGCCATTAGGGAAGTATTTTTTGTAAAGGGCATTGTGGGGGTGATTGGGCAGGGAAGGATGATTCACAGCGGTAACTTTTGCGTGCTTAGATAGATAATCCACTACCTTTAGAGCGTTTTCAACGTGTCGTTCTACGCGCAGGGATAATGTTTCAAGCCCTTGCAGGAAAATAAATGAATGGAAAGGCGAAAGAACCGCGCCAATATCGCGCATTAAGGTAGTGCGGGCTTTTATGATGTATGCAAGATTTCCTGCAACTTTTGTAAACACCGCGCCATGGTAAGATGGATTAGGCTGGGAAAGCCCAGCGAATTTATCATTCTGCGCCCAGTCGAATTTCCCTGCGTCAACCATAACGCCACCAATGGAAGTACCATGCCCACCAATGAATTTTGTAGCGGAATGAATAACAATATCCGCGCCGTATTCAATGGGGCGTAGCAGATAAGGCGTTGCGAAGGTGTTATCAACAATTAGTGGAATACCATTTTTATGGGCGACATTGGCAATTGCTTCGATGTCAACTATTGATGAGTTTGGATTGCCAATGCTTTCTATAAAAATCGCCTTGGTGTTGGGTTTTATTGCGGCTTCAAAGTTTTCTGGCGAGCCACTTGCAAAAGTTACGTCAATTCCCATATCGGGGAAAGTGTTTGCGAAAAGATTGTATGTTCCGCCATAAATGCATTGGTCGGAAACTATATGGTCGCCAGCGCGAGCGATATTCTGAATGGCAAAAGCCGTTGCCGCCGAACCAGAAGACGTTGCAAGTGCTGCCGCACCGCCTTCCAATGCGGCCATACGTTTTTCAAAAACATCAGAAGTTGGATTCATCAGGCGCGTGTAAATATTTCCAGGTTCGGATAATGCAAATCTTCCCGCCGCTGTTGCGGCATCTTTGAAAACATACGACGTTGTTTGATAAATGGGAACTGCCCGTGAATCGGTGGTTGGGTCGGGTGATTCCTGCCCTGCATGTACTTGCAATGTTTCAAATTTGTAGCTCATGTAACTCCTCCTAAGATTATTGGATTTCCGCCAACGATACTGTATCTGGCTTCGAGACGCATGACACAGCTTTGAATACATGAAAGCGGCGAAAAGCGGCTGTGCCGCTCGCTATAGCAGTGACGCTAGATTATACGGCGTTTCCTGATATACATAGTAGTTTAGCCAGTTGGCGAATAACAAATGTGCGTGCGCTCGCCATCGCATTTCTGGTGGATTGTTGGGGTCGTTGTTTGGATAGTAATTTAGCGGAGGGGCAATTTCTAAGCCCTTGCTAATGTCGCGGCGATATTCGTTGTCTAGGGTGTTTATGTCGTACTCCGCATGACCTGTTACGAAAACTTGACGACGGTTTCTGCTTGCCGCGATATATAACCCAGCTTCCTCGGAAGTGGAGATTATTACAAGCCCTGTGTTTTCAACTTCTCTTGTTAGAACATCTGTGTAGCGGGAATGCGGCGCGTAAAAAGGGTCATCAAAACCGCGTGTTAGGCGGCATGTGGGAATTAGCACACGATGCGGATACACGCCCGAAAGTTTTTTATCCAAAGAATACTTGTCCACCCCATAGTGATAGTATAATCCCGCCTGCGCACCCCAGCAAATATGCATTGTGCTGTACACATGCGTTTTCGACCATTCCATTACCTTGCAAAGTTCTTCCCAGTAGTTTACCTTCTCGAATGGCAGAGTTTCTATAGGCGCGCCTGTGATTATTAAACCGTCCAGAACGCTATCTTTTATATCGTCAAATGTTTGGTAAAATGCGTCAAGATGTTCCTTCGCGGTGTTCTTTGACGTATGCGAACTCATTTGTAGCAATATTATTTCCACCTGCAATGGCGTGTTTGATAGCATTCGCAGAAGTTGAGTTTCTGTTTCTATTTTTGTTGGCATTAAATTTACTATGCCTATTCGCAACGGGCGTATGTCTTGCGATTGCGCTTGCTTCTTTGTCATCACAAAAACATTCTCCGCGCTTAATGTTCCAACAGCGGGTAAATCGGCGGGCAAATTTACGGGCATAAGTCACTTCCTTAGCTTTGCATTTCGCGATATGTATTATATATAAAAAATTGGTAGGGAGCAAATGCAATAAAAGAACATGCAATTGACTTTATATAAGCGGGGGTGAGAAAATGGACGGAGAGTTAAGCAACGCACTTCTGCGACTGATTAAATCGAAGTTTGCAAGCTATCCAAATGTAGCATCAATAGCAGGCGACATAGTAAACGATGCATATGTAAAACTAAAATCAAGCAGAAGTTACGAGCCACAAAAGGAAAATTACGGATACCTATCCATGGTATGCATCAGATTGGCGTATAGAAAATTTATGGCGCAAGCGACGGATTTTCAACAAGTGTATCTGGACGCAGAGGGAACATCTTTATTAGACGAAACTGACATAACCAGCGAAATTATCCAAACAGAAAACGCCAACGCCGTACTAGAATCGTTAAAAGTGCTACGCGATATAGAAAGAATCGTAATCACCCAACGATACTACGGCGAATTTTCCTTTGCAGAAATCGCCGCCGCCAATGGGTTAAAACTAAACACAGTGCTATCCCATCACAGAAGGGCGTTGAGCAAACTCCGCCCACAACTAACAAAATCACTAGGATTCAGAAAGGAAGAAAGCTATGAATATGAGTAAAACCTTATGGAAGCTACAAACCGCAGGAGAAAGATTGTGGATATTATCAAACATGATGGCACAGCAAGCCGCAAGCTTAGGAAGCGACGGCAAAGGAATTTCTGTAATAGCCGAAGAAACTCGCACAATAGCAAATTTTATTCAAAAGCAAGTGGAGCGGGCGATATTCGACAATGATGAAATCCAACCAAACAACATGCGCAGTATCGCATTTCATCTAAATATACTAACGTTAAACTGCGCGTTTGAATGCAGCAAAATAGGCGAGCGATGCAAGCCAGCGGTAGTATGCGACGAAGATATACGCCTACTAGCCCGTGAAATATCCAATTTATTTGGCGGCAACAGTAAAAAGTACGAAGGTCTAATTCCATTACCAAAAGAACGCATAAAATCCATTGACGACACGAAAGAATTTTTACTACTAAAGATAGCAGGAATAGACGTTGTAGAATATCTAGCCAATATCGAAGAAGTCTGCACAGACCTAGAACGCACAGACACCCATGTAAAACTACGCGGCATGGAAGTCCCCCTAATAGATGTCTGCGACCTTCTAAACAAGCTACCCCAAGGTTCCACATATGTAATTTTTCGCACACCATGGGCAAAACAAAACAAAGTATACGCCGTAGCTGCCGATATAAATTGCATTTTCCATAGCTCGATAGGTATTCCAAAACGCATTCCAAAAAACACTCCTCTATCCCCATATCTTCGCGAATACTGGGAAAGCGAAAACGAAATGCCGTTCATGTTTATGAACTGGCCGAAAATGGCGTAGTTGTCTTTTTGCTTGACAAATATTGATTAGGGCGTGTTCCTGCTACGAAAATGGTATCATTTTCGTAGCAGGAACACGCCCTTTAAAACCACGGGTTGAAAATGAAAAATTCCTATGGTATACTCCTCTTGTAAAATTCAGCAAAGTGTTTGTTCTAAGTGAGTACAGGGGGGTTGACAGAGATGTCAATAAACGCGACAATTTGGCAGGCAGGCAGGCAGGCAGGCAGGCAGGCAGGCAGGCAGGCAGGCAG
>WQVV01000222.1 GCA_009785665.1 Defluviitaleaceae bacterium | reverse complement strand
TTATCTCATATTGCTCTCGGGTTATATCGCTAGGATACGCTTTTCTCATTTGCTTACCCCCTTCGCTTTTAACACATTTTATGACAGTTGATAGCAATTTTCAAGATATTAAACAGGCTCTTAGCGTCTTCCCATGTTAAAAACATAAAATCACGCTCCTGTAATCCTGTAACAACCATCTATTCTCGTTGATGCAGTATACCATAGAGTAAGTTTGCTGTATAAAAAATGCCCGCCCTTTTTTAAGCAATGAACAGACATTCTTTAGCTTTACCACATTAGATTTTTTGAGGATAAACGCATCGAAAGAATCGCCCCATTAACATTTCAATAATCATTCTATATGCTCCTTACACTTAGCTGATTTTTCTGCTCTCCCCATAGATTCATAATAGCTCCCCCATTTTTTAACGGATTGAAGTGGGATAGAAATGCCCTTAATGTGAATTGAATCAGCAACCTCCAACGAAACTTCTGAAAAACTAGAACAATCGCCAAAATCAAAACCAATGCCATCTATTATAAATTCATGAAGTACACATTCAATCCTGCCTTCACAAAAATCTTTCTCTCGGTAAGACTGAAATCCATTTAATTTTTCCAGCAGAGGAGCAATAATTTTTCCAATATCGAATCCAGAAGTCGAAACATCAAAATCATTAAACTTCGTGAATCCTTCTACTCCTTTAATGTAACATAAATATGAACCCCCAATCGCCCATGCTATGTTATTTTCGTTCAAAACAGACGCAACTTTAACTAACACTGCTATTTTTTGCTCTTCACCCATATAAACCTCCCACAATATACCCGTTTATTTATATTGAAAAAAGATTGACTCCACTGGAAAATCCAGCAAAATCAACCTTTCTACATTGTTTCAGCCTTACAGGAGCAGAAGGACTTGAACCCTCGACATCCGGTTTTGGAGACCGACGTTCTACCAACTGAACTATACTCCTATACGGGACAGGGGGGTGCCCCGCAATATCATTATAAGGTGGAAAGGATTGACTGTCAAATAAAATATTTCATATAAATGTCGGAAGATATTGACAATCTCAAAAATGGTGTGTTAGACTTCGGCTATGTGGAAGTGCGAAAATATTAACCTCCTCTGTTGTTTAGGTTTGCGTAAAAGCTTGCAGAATTTAGCTTGTCGTCGGTAAATGTTTTCGGCATTTCATATGGAGGGACAGGGGGCGCGTTACTGGTGATAATAAATTATGGTGTGGTGTTTAGGGAATCTTGTTTTAGTACAAACTTAGGTTTGTGCTTTTTTAGTGCCTAGGAAACTGTTCACGGCTTCAAGATGTACGCGTTAGCTTGCCAATGTAGGTCAGCGGCGAGATGCGGCTTTGCCGCTTTTTTATTTCATAAGGAGAGACAGTATGAAAATGCTAATCAAGAATGGACGAGTCATAGACCCAGCAAATGGGCTAGACGATTTGATGGATATTTTAGTAGAGAACGGAAAAATTGTAGCGGTGAAGCCGCAAGGCAATTTTGATGGCGAGGGCGAAACGGAAAAAATTGAGACGGTTATAAATGCGTCGGGCATGTGGGTGGTGGCAGGATTAATAGACATGCATGTTCACTTGCGCGACCCTGGGCAAACGCATAAGGAAACGATTAAAACGGGAACGCAAGCGGCGGCGGCGGGCGGATTTACAACGGTGTGTTGTATGCCCAACACGTCTCCGACTATCGACAGCGTTGACGTGGTTGAGTATATCACAGCGAAGGCGGCGGCGGAAAGCTTGGTGCGAGTGCTTCCAGTGGGGAGCATCACGAAGGGGCTTGCTGGCGAGAAGCTTTCGGCAATTGAGGAAATGAAATCTGCGGGAATATGCGCGATTAGCGACGATGGCAAAGCCGTAGAAAATGCAGCGTTATACGCGGAAGCAATGGCAATTGCCAAAGTCCTTGACCTTACAGTGCTTGCGCATTGCGAAGACGCAAAACTCACGGGCAAGGGACAAATAAACGCGGGGGAAAGCGCGAAGCGTTTAAATCTCGTGGGGATTCCGTCTGAATCGGAGGAAATCATAATAGCCCGCGACATAACCCTTGCACGCATGACGGGCGCGAGACTTCATATTTGCCACGTTAGCACGGCGCGAGGGGTAGAGTTAATCCGCGCCGCACGAAAAGCGGGACAGCCAGTGACAGCGGAAGTAACGCCGCACCATTTCACGCTAACAGACGAAGACATAACCACGCTTGATGCAAATTTCAAAATGAGTCCCCCTCTTCGCAGTAGCGAAGACCGCGCCGCAATCCAAACCGCCTTAAAAGACGGCACAATAGACGCAATAGCAACCGACCACGCTCCTCACCACATAGACGAAAAAATTAACACTACCTTTGAATCCGCCGCAAATGGAATAATCGGGTTGGAAACAGCAGTTCCGCTGGCAATCACGGAGCTAGTAGAAACGAGATTACTAACGCCTTCCGAATTAATTGCAAAATTCACGTCCAACCCCGCGAAAATTCTACGCGTAAGCATGGGCAGTTTATCTGTGGGCGAAGCGGCAGACATCACAATAATCAACCCAACCGAAAGCTACACCATAGACAAAAACACATTCCAAAGCCTAAGCAAGAACACCCCTTTCCATGGGCGAAAAGTCACGGGACGTGTAAATTTCACAATAGTAGCAGGTAAAATCGTATATTCACATTAAATATAGCGATTTCGTTTGAAGTTGGGCTTCGTCTGTCGTCAGCCTATTTCACAATCGAAACGCCTAAATAGGAGACCTCCAAAATGCTAATCGACCGCCTAGTAAAAAGGATTCAAAAGACATCTGCGCCCATAGTGGTGGGGCTAGACCCGCGACTTGGGCAAGTGCCAAGCCATATCAAAGAGAAGATTTTCGCAAAGCAAGGGCGAACTTCGCAAGCAGTGGCAGATATTTTTTTCGCGTTCAACAAAGAAATTATTGATAACATTTACGACATTGTGCCAGCAGTAAAACCGCAAATAGCAATGTACGAACAGTACGGTCACGAGGGCTTCGAGTGTTATATGCGCACGATAGAATATGCCCAAAGCAAACGATTGTTTGTGATTGGTGATGTCAAACGTGGAGATATTGCTAGTTCGGCAGAAGCGTATTCCGCAGGACATATTGGGCGGCTAAACATTGCAGGCGAAAACATCGAAACAGCTACCGCCAATTTCATCACAATCAACCCATACATGGGACAAGATTCCGTAGAGCCATATTTGGAAGACTGCCGCGCCCACGACAAGGGATTGTTTGTTCTGGTAAAAACCTCCAACGCGGGTAGCAAAGACATTCAAGATTTGCCAATGCAAAACGGAAAACCCCTATACTCCCACGTAGGCGAATTAGTTAGCAAGTGGGGCGAGCATCTAATCGGTGAATCGGGCTACAGCGCGGTAGGCGCGGTAGTAGGCGCAACACACCCCGAAGAAGCCGCCGAACTTCGCAAAGCAATGCCACACACTTTCTTCCTAGTACCTGGTTACGGTGCGCAAGGCGGAAGCGGCAAAGACCTAAAATCTCTATGGCAAGGCGACAAATACGGCGCGATAATAAACAGCTCACGAGGAATAACAGCCGCCTACCAATCAGGAAAATTCACAACCAGCGAAAAGGACTTCGCAATAGCCGCAAGGGAAGCCGTGCTAGAAATGAAGGCCGATTTAATGGCTTATATGTAAGAAATTAAAACCTTTGGGAATGCCTTATTTCCGAATAAGGCGTTCCCAATCTTTCGCAAAGCCAATGTGCCATAGGTTTAGCTCATTCTGCAAGTCCTCAACTAGAGCAGCAAGAGAAGTTACAATCTCGTTATTCCACTTTTCCTTATTTGGGTATAATTCTCGCAACGCCATAAGTGCGCCAAGCAAACGGCGTTCAGCATTCTTATTAATTCCAGTAATGTTTGCGGGTACGGAAGTAAATACACGATAATACAAACGTCCGTAATGAGCGCATATATTACGAAGCACCGTGCAGCAGTACAACCAGCTTTCTACATTTTTGGGGTGTGTTTTATATAACCTTCGCGATATGAATTTTTTATCTTTTGCAGGCATATCCGCATAAAAATACGATACCATGCCAAATGTAAAAAGCTCCATAATCACCCAAATGGGAAAAATACCTGCATATTTATTTAAGTGGTGCTTCACAAAAGGAACATTGCTGTTGCTACGGATTAGTTCGTTTATTTTATTCAAAAACTTCTGATGGTCATGCTTACTGATAAAGGGCGTTGCCGTTAAATAACCATCTGCGCCGTACTCGTGGGCATGATAATATGCAATTTGAGATTTCAGATAAACCTCTACTTCCTCAAGTGCCGTAAAAATTAAGCTACGTAGTTTACGGTCAAATTCATACAGCTTGTAAATAGTATTGAAGTCCGTTCCCAGTTTATAATTTCCATCTTCGGCTTTGAACGGAATAAAATATGCCGACAACCTGTAATAATTCACCTTTTCTAAAACACTGCGGCAAAAATCTTCATTGTCTACAACACAGCCTCGGCTTCTGATTAACGCAATCTGTTCTTCATAACTAGTTGGGTATTTAAGCAAGATGAAGCCCCCTAAAAAAGCGGCACCGCCGCATTTCGCCAATGACCTACGTGGCAAGCTTAACGCATACGCCGCGAGGACATGAATAGTTTACTATGCAATAAAAAAACGTCTCCCCCTGTTTCACATCACGCAAAGCGGAGAGGTGCGGGGGAGTCCTGTTAGTAGATATTATATTCCGCTGGAATTGAAAAAGCAATAAAAATTGTATCGCTTTGCCGCTTTTTTATATGCTAGGAAACTGTTCATGGCTTCGAGACGTATGCGTTAGCTTGCTATGCATGTTATCGGCGAAATGCGGCTTTGCCGCTTTACTCCTGTTTGTCACAATAATTTTTGAGGTAATTTAATGCATTATCCCAAACGTCAAAGGCATTGGGTGAAGATTCTTGAATGCGTTTAAATTCGG
>WQVV01000221.1 GCA_009785665.1 Defluviitaleaceae bacterium | reverse complement strand
TCGCCTTGCCGCCACACCGTTTCCGATTGCGGCTCAACTCCACCCTTCGCACAGAAAACACCCACCGCGCCATCAAGTACACGAAGGCTACGCTCTACTTCAACAGTGAAGTCAACGTGTCCAGGGGTGTCTATGATGTTTATGCGGTGGTCTTGCCACTGCGTTGTTGTTGCCGCAGAGGTTATTGTGATTCCGCGTTCTTGCTCTTGTTCCATCCAGTCCATGGTGGCAGTACCTTCGTGGGTTTCACCAATCTTGTAGTTACGCCCTGTGTAAAACAGAATGCGTTCCGTCAAGGTAGTTTTTCCCGCGTCGATATGCGCCATAATGCCGATATTTCTTGTTTTTTCTAACGGAAAAGCTCTCACTTTATTTGCCTCCGAATTTCTGCATTACCATTTGTAATGTGCGAACGCTTTGTTTGCGTCGGCCATTTTATGGGTTTCTTCCTTTTTGCGAACCGCGCCGCCTGTGTTGTTTGATGCGTCTAGTAATTCATTTGCTAGGCGGTCTACCATGTTCTTTTCACTGCGATTTCTTGAGTAGTTTACCAACCATCTTAAACCCAGTGTTTGGCGGCGTTCTGGCCTAATTTCTATAGGCACTTGGTACGTTGCTCCGCCCACGCGGCGTGCTTTTACTTCCAGCACGGGCATGATGTTGTTCATTGCTTCTTCAAATACGTCTATGGCTGGCGCGCCTTTCTTTTCTGCCGCCTTTTCAAATGCACCATAGACAATTTTTTGCGCTACGCCTTTTTTGCCGTCTAACATTATTCCGTTAATCAGCTTAGTTACGATTTTGCTCCCGTACAACGGGTCTGGCAACACCGAGCGTTTAGCTACATGTCCTTTTCTTGGCACGAGACTTCCCTCCTTAATAAGAATTAATTCATCGGTACTCGTGTCTGTGCTTCACACGTTTCGTGCTTATATAATGATGTTGATTTATATAAGCCTAATGTGTTGATTGCGCCTAAGCTTTCTTAGGACGTTTTGCCCCGTACTTGCTACGCGCTTGTTTGCGGTTGGCCACACCAGCGGTGTCCAATGTGCCACGTACAATGTGATAGCGTACACCTGGTACATCGCGAACCCTGCCGCCACGCATAAGAACAACACTGTGTTCCTGCAAGTTGTGACCTTCGCCTGGAATGTAGCATGTAGCTTCCATTTGGTTGGACAGGCGAACACGCGCAATCTTACGAAGTGCGGAGTTCGGCTTCTTTGGTGTGTCTGTGAACACACGAGTGCATACACCGCGCTTTTGTGGGGACGATTTGTCGGTACGTTTGTCCTTAATCGTGTTTAGCCCTTTTTGCAACGCTGGTGATTTCGATTTCTTCTTCGCAGTATGCCTGCCCTGTTTTACCAGTTGGTTGAATGTGAGCATAGTCACCTCCTATAAAAAATAAGGGCGGTTCTCCCACCCATTCAAAACGCTGGAATTTTATCACTCACCTTAGATAAAGTCAAGCGGTTATGATATGATGTTTTCATGACAAAATTTTTCAACAATGATTGTAAGGAGAGAGATAAATGGATTCGCTTCACATTTTGTTGCAAAAAATACGCGAAAAATCAGGACTATATTTGGGAAAACAATCGCTTGAACTGCTTGTTCAGTTTAGAAATGGGTATGAGTTTGGAGTATTTGTAGGTTCGTGGGAAAAGCAGACAGGCCGTAGTTTCTTTGAAAATTTTGATGAAGCAATGAAATCTGACATATCGAACTTATTCAGGTCTTAGCATCATGGATGGATTTAATGAATTTGTTTGGTCGCACTACAACTGTCAATCGTGGGCTATGTCTGGAGAGATGATAATATCAAAAAACAGCAATTCTGAAGAAGAAGCTTTTGATAAATTTTTTGAACTATATGATGAATTTATAAAACAAAAGCACGATTTTCACGAATGCTGATTCATTCGCCTTAAAATTGTTGTGAGGACGGCTCTTCTGACAGTTTAATATGTACTGTAAAAAAACAATGCCAAAAGAGTAGCTCCTTGGCATTAGGGAGAGTATAAAGATGACATTATACGAAAAAATAGACGCAATAAAATGCTAGGGCGTATACTACTAAAGGAGGAAATAACAGTGTTTAAAATATTGTCATAATGCAAGACAAGCCTATACAATAAAGCGTTTGACAGTATCCCGATATTTTGGCATAATAAAGCCATAATGTCGGGATAAATTTATTTGAACTGATTAAGGAGAAAAAATTATGCCAATAGCCCCAACAATCAGACCCATCAGCGAGTTAAAGAACACGACAAGCATATCGAACTTATGCCGCGAAGTAAAAGCCCCTATTTTCATCACGCGCAACGGTTACAGTGACATGGTGATAATGAGCATTGACACCTACGAGCGTGACATGGCTATGCTTGAACTTTACGGCAAACTGGATGAAGCCGAAGCGCAGATTGAAGCCGGTGTGCCAACAAAGAACCATAAAAACATAATCAGCAGTCTGCGGAGACGCGTAAATGCAAAGGTATGATATACACTATCTGCCCATAGCAGAGGAAGACTTAAACGAAATCGTTGATTACTTACTGGAACACAGCATCACCGCCGCCAATAGGTTTATTGATGAACTGGACGAGTTGGAAGAAAGTCTATCCATGTTCCCAGAACTAGGAACGTTGTCACGGGATAAAAAGTTACGGAGTAGGGGTTATCATATGTTAGTCATAAATGATTATTTGTTATTCTATACGATAAGACATGACCGTGTTTACGTAATGAGGGTTATTCACGGTAAGCGGAATTACCTACCCTTATTAAATGAAACAGAGCGAAAACGAGACACATAATACTCCTACAGGAATTAATTGCTATGAGGGCGCACTTATGTACCACAGCGAGTGTGGTACGTGCGGAAATCATAATATTGGAGGTTTAATTGTGTCTTGCTTGATATGCGAACGGATTGAAATGATAAAACAAGGGACGAATCCATACTTTATTGCCGAATTGGAGACGGGGTATGCTGTAATAGGTGACCATCAGCATTTTAAGGGTTACACTTTATTTCTGTTAAGAGAACATTTTACTGAGCTTCACTTTATGTCACATGAAATGAAGAAAAAACATTTAGAAGAAATGAGCTTAGTTTACGAAGCTGTTTTCAATGCTTTTAAGCCAGATAAAATGAATGCGGAACTTTTAGGTAATGGCGACCCCCATATTCACTGGCATTTGTTTCCACGTTATGATTCAGACCCTCTTAGACGGCGACCTGTTTGGAAACTTACTAAGGAACTAATGTTTAGAGATGAAGTGAAGCCTACTTCCGCTGAATTGTCTGAAATGGTTTTGAGTGTTAAAACTGAAATAGATAAGCTTATCAAGCAATATAAATAGCGTTATTTCCACCTTTAACAGTATGCGTCCTATATTGAGATAATGTATAGTTGGTCGGACGTAAACGTCGAAATTTGCAGATGATGCAGCAAAAGAACTCATTTACGAAAGCGCGTAAAAAATTTTGACATTAGTGCGGCGCATTCTTCTTCGCAAACGCCTTGTATTACCTCGACACGATGATTGAAACGGGGTTCGTTTAGAATATCTAGGATTGACCCCGCGCAACCTGCTTTTGGGCTTTTCGCGCCAAAAATAACGGTTGGGATTCTTGCTTGTACTATTGCCCCTGCGCACATTGGGCAGGGTTCTAGTGTTACATATAGGGTGCAGTTTTCTAGCCGCCAATCGCCGATTGCTTCGCAGGCTTGGTTTATTGCCATAATTTCTGCGTGATATAGTACGTTTTTTCGTGTTGCTCTTTCGTTGGCGGCGCGTCCTATTATTTGCCCATTGTGTACGATTACACAGCCTATGGGAACTTCACCCATGTCAAAGCCCCGACGTGCTTCCGTCAGGGCTTCATTCATATAAAAAATATTGTCCATGATTAACGTGCGGCGCGTGCCGAGGCACTGCTGTCTTTCAAGTAAACGTCATGCGCGCCGCCTTCGATTATGCTTGATGGCGACACTCGCGTTAAACGGGCTTTTTCGTGAAAGTCGGGAATTGTTAGCGCGCCGCAATTGCACATGCTTGCTTTGATTTTGCTTAATGTGATACTCAAATTGTCGCGCAAACTTCCCGCATATGGTACGTATGCGTCAACGCCCTCCTCGAAGGTTAGGCCTCCGCCGCCTTCGTAGCGTTGCCAGTTTCTGGCGCGTTCTGTGCCTTCGCCCCAGTATTCTTTCATATAACTGCCGCCTATATTTACGCGCTTTGTTGGGCTTTCGTCGAAGCGCGCAAAATACCTGCCCTGCATACAGAAATCCGCACCCATTGCAAGCGCGATAGTGATATGGTAATCGTGAACAATTCCGCCATCTGAACAAATAGGAACATAAATGCCAGTCTCGGCGAAATACTCGTCCCGTGCGGCGGCGACTTCTACCAATGCAGTTGCTTGCCCCCGCCCGATTCCCTTCGCCTCGCGGGTAATGCAAATTGCACCGCCACCAATTCCCACCTTTACGAAATCCGCACCGCTTTCCGCAAGAAATCTGAATCCTTCGCGGCACACAACATTGCCCGCACCAATTTTCACGGTATCGCCATAACGCTCCCGCACGAATGACAATACGCGCTTCTGCCACTCCGAAAACCCTTCGGAGGAATCTATACATAAAACGTCTGCGCCCGCTTCAACTAGCGCGGGAATGCGTTCTTCGTAGTCGTGAGTGTTTACGCCCGCGCCCACAAGATACCGTTTCTCCGAATCAAAAAGGCTTTGCAGATTCTCCTTGTGGTTGTCGTAGTCCTTGCGAAATACAAACGACGAAAGTTTCCCTGCGTGGTCTAACACGGGTAGGGCGTTTAGTTTATTATCCCAAATAAGGTCGTTGCACTGGCTCAATGTCACGCCTTCCCTAGCGTGAACAAGCTTTTCTAAGGGTACCATAAATTCCGATACAGGAAGCGTAGGTTCCATGCGCGTAACACGATAATCCATGCTGGTGACAAGCCC
>WQVV01000220.1 GCA_009785665.1 Defluviitaleaceae bacterium | reverse complement strand
ATCGTGAACGACTACATCGAAACGGCAGAACCAATCGGCTCGCGTACAATTGCAAAAAAGTATGACATTGGGGTAAGTTCGGCAACGATTCGCAACGAGATGAGCGACCTTGAAGATATGGGGCTAATCAGCCAACTGCATACATCATCGGGGCGAGTGCCTTCGGAGAAAGGTTATCGCTTCTATGTGGATAGCATGATGCAAAGCCGCGCATTAACTGCGGAGGAAGCCCTGTTCCTCCAGCGCATGATAATAGACAATATTTATCAGGCCGAGTACATGATGCAGGAAACCGCAAAAGCCCTATCTCGCCTAACCAATTACCCCGCAATAGTGTCCGAGCCATTTTTGAAAAAAACTACGATAAAGCACGTCCAGCTAGTACCGCTAGACGAAAAATCCCTACTCCTAGTCCTAGTCACAGACACCAAAACCGTAAAGAATCAAGTAGTAAATCTAACCCCCGCACCCAACTACGAAACACTAACAAAATTAACCGCGCATCTAATCCAGCATCTGTCGGGTTTAAGCATTCGCGAAATAAATCGCGAGCTAATCGACAAAATGTTAATCCAATTTGGCGAAAACGCGCATGTTCTTATGCCAATTCTGGGAATAATAGCCGATATGATTCAGGCCGAGGACGACGTTCGCGTATTCACAAGCGGGGTCAAGAATATCTTGACCTTCCCAGAGTTCGCCGACAAAAACAAGGCCGAAGCCATCTTCCATGCGCTGGAAGACCGCGCTAGTCTGTTTGAAATCCTTGGGCAACCATTCGCCGCGTCCACTGGTATTCAAATAGTCATAGGCGCGGAAAACAACCTCGACCTACTAAAAGCGTGTAGCCTAATCAAAGCAAACTACACCATAGATAATCAAAGCACAGGTTGTATCGCGCTTATTGGGCCTATGCGCATGGATTACGCACAGGCAGTATCGGTACTTTCGGGCATTTTGCAAAATATCGCCCATGTAATAGAAGCTTTAGGACTACGCAATACAGGAGGAACGCCGTGAAGAAAAAAAGCTTATTTAACAAATCGCAAGCCGAACGAATGAAAGAAATTTCGGAGAACGTGCTAGACCTAGACACCCTAGACCAATCCGTAGAACCAGAGGAAGTGGAAGAAGTGGAGGAAGCCGAAGTAGAAGTAATCGACACGCCGCCGCCGTCAGCCGACGGCAAATATAACGAAATGTTGGATAAGTACCAACGCTGCCTAGCGGAGTTCGACAACTACCGCAAACGCACATCAAAGGAAATGGCAGCCCGTTACGACGACGGAATCCGCGCCGCCTGCGAGAAGCTTCTGCCAATAACAGATAACTTCGAGCGCGCCTTGGCCGCCCACGACAACAAAGACGACAGCTTCTACAAGGGCATAGAAATGATAGCCCGCCAATTCGACAGCACCCTAACAGGGCTGGGTGTAGAGCCAATCGAAATAGAAGCTGGGCAGTCATTTGACACAAACCTACATCACGCCGTAGCCCACACCGAAGACCCAAATTTTGGCGAAAACGCAATCGCCCAAGTCCTACAAAAGGGCTACACTCACAAAGACAGAGTAATTCGCCACGCAATGGTAAAAGTGGCAAACTAAATTATAGGAGGAAAAAATTTATGTCCAAAATCATAGGAATCGACCTAGGAACAACCAACTCATGCGTAGCCGTTATGGAAGGCGGCCAACCCGTAATAATTTCCAATAGCGAAGGTATGCGTACCACGCCGTCAATAGTGGCATTCACAAAAACAGGCGAACGCCTAGTAGGCGAAACAGCAAAACGTCAAGCAATAACCAACCCAGACAACACAGTAATGAGCATCAAACGCCAAATGGGAACAAGCTTCAAAGTGAACATTGAAGACAAAGGCTACTCGCCACAAGAAATTTCCGCAATGGTGCTAGGAAAACTAAAATCCGACGCAGAAGCCTACCTAGGCGAAAAAGTAGATAAAGCCGTAATAACCGTACCCGCGTACTTCACAGATAGCCAGCGTCAAGCCACAAAAGACGCAGGAAAAATAGCAGGCCTAGAAGTAGAACGTATTATAAACGAACCAACAGCCGCCGCGCTTTCCTACGGGCTTGACAACGAAAAAGAACAAAAAATTATGGTATACGACCTAGGCGGCGGTACATTCGACGTAAGTATAATCGACATTGGCGACGGCGTTATCGAAGTTCTAGCAACCAGCGGAAACAACCGTCTAGGCGGCGACGACTTCGACGACCGTGTTATCAAATACCTAGCCGAAGAGTTCAAAAAGCTAGAAAACATGGACTTAACACAAGACAAAATGGCAATGCAACGCCTAAAAGAAGCCGCCGAAAAAGCCAAAAAAGAACTGTCAACAGTAATCACAACCAATATAAATCTGCCATTCATAACAATGAATCAAGACGGCCCAAAACACATGGACATCAACCTAACACGCGCAAAATTCGACGAGCTAACCCACGACCTAGTTGAAAAAACCATGGGCCCAGTTCAAACCGCCCTAAAAGACGCAGACCTTTCCCCATCAGACCTGCACAAAGTCCTGCTAGTTGGCGGCTCTACACGCATTCCAGCAGTTCAAGATGCCGTTAAAAAACTAACAGGAAAAGACCCCTTCAAGGGCATCAACCCAGACGAATGCGTTGCCCTAGGCGCAAGCATTCAAGCAGGTAAACTAGCTGGCGACGAAGGCGCGGGAGGCATTCTTCTACTAGACGTAACCCCACTTTCCCTTTCAATTGAAACAGAAGGCGGCGTTGCAACTCGTCTAATAGACCGCAACACCACCATTCCTACCAATAAAAAGCAAGTCTTCTCCACCGCCGCAAACAACCAAACCGCCGTTGACATTGTAATCTGCCAAGGCGAACGCGCCCTAGCCCGCGACAACAAAGAACTAGGTCGCTTCCGCCTAGACGGAATACCACCAGCAATGCGCGGCGTACCGCAAATAGAAGTAACATTCGACATAGACGCAAACGGCATAGTCTCCGTTTCCGCAAAAGACCTAGGCACTGGCAAAGAACAAAAAATCACAATAGCCGCCAGCGGCAATCTTTCCGACGAAGACATAGACCGCGCAGTAAAAGACGCAGAGCAATACGCCGAAGCCGACAGAATCCGCAAAGAGGCAATAGACGCGAAAAACGAAGCAGACTCCCTAGTTTTCCAAACCGAAAAGCTACTAAACGACATGGGCGAAAAAGTTTCCGACGAAGACAAAGCAAACATTCAATCCGAAATGGAAAAACTAAAATCAGTAGCAGTCTCCATGCACGGCGAAACAATGAACGAATCCGACACCGAGACCCTAAAGGCCGCAATAGAGACCTACACCAAGGCCCTAAACGACTTCTCCCAAAAACTATACTCAGCAGGCGCACAAGCAAACGCACCAGAAGAACCAACCGATTACGGCCCAGACCACAACGACAGCGTAATTGACGGTGATTTTACAGAAAAATAAAGACCGTGGGGGAAACTTTTGTAAAACAAAAGTTTCCCCCACACCCCCTTCAAAAAATTTTAACATTTGCGCCTATCAATGAGTGGAGTTCTAAAAGATTTAAGAACTGACCACTCATGTACAGCCTGCAAAATTAAAGTTTTTTTGAAAGGGGGTTTGGGGGAAAACTTTTTGTTCACAAAAAGTTTTCCCCCAAGGTCTTAATCTTTTAAAATTTACTAGGGGGCCAACATGGCAGATAAACGAGATTTTTATGAACTGCTGGGCGTTGGGCGTGATGCCAACGACGACCAGTTGAAGAAAGCGTATCGGAAAATGGCAAAACAATATCACCCCGACGCTAACCCTGGGAATAAAGAAGCCGAAGCTAAGTTTAAAGAAATTAGTGAGGCCTATTCTGTGCTTAGTGATTCTAGTAAGCGTAAGAGTTATGACCAGTTTGGACACGCGGCGTTCGAGCAAGGAGGGGGAGGCGGATACCACGGCGGCATGGATATGGGCGATATTTTTGGCTCGTTTTTCGGTGGGGCTATGGATATTGGTGACTTGTTTGGCAGTGGACGTTCGCGACCACGACCGCGACGCGGCGCAGATTTACAAATGCGTGTCAATATTAAATTTGAAGAAGCTGTATTTGGCACAACAAAGGAAGTCCAATTGCAAACGTATGAGGCCTGCCCAACGTGTAACGGAAGCGGCTCGAAGCCTGGCACGTACCCCTAAAGTTGCAAAAAATGTAACGGCACAGGCAGCGAACGCATAACACAACAAAGCTTCATAGGCATGATGACTAAGGTCGTGCCGTGTTCATCATGTCGCGGAAAGGGCAAAATAATCAAAGACCCTTGCACCACCTGCCGCGAAGAAGGCCGCGTAAGAACCTCAAAAAAAATAGACGTAAACATTCCCAAAGGCATTGACAATGGGCAAAGTGTTCGCATAACAGGAAAAGGCGAAATGGGCGAAAAAGGCGCACCCGCAGGCGACCTATACATCACCGTATCAGTATCGCCGCACAAATTATTCTCACGCGACGGAAGCCATCTATACCTAGAAATCCCAATAACCTTTGTACAGGCCGCCCTAGGCGACGAAATATCAATCCCAACCCTAAGTGGCGGCGTAGAAAAATACACCGTAAAGTCTGGCACACAACCTGGTACAGTAGTTCAACTACGCGGCAAGGGCGTATCAAACGTCCACAACCCCCGAAGCATAGGCGACCTAATAGTAAAACTAAACGTAACAGTACCAACCGCCCTAAACGACCGCCAGCGCGACCTACTAAAGGACTTCAACGCCGCAATGGGCGACGAGTATGTAAACCACAAGCGAAACTGGCTAGACAAGGTAAAGGGCTATTTTTCTTAGTGATAAGGTCAAGAGATTTAAGACCTTGGGGGAGAACCTTTTGTAAACAAAAGGTTCTCCCCCAAACCCCCTCTCCAAAAAATTTTATCATTTGCGCCTGCACTTGAGTGGAAATCTAACGAAGCTATACAGCCGCAAACGAAGGGGTCAAGGGGACTGT
>WQVV01000219.1 GCA_009785665.1 Defluviitaleaceae bacterium | reverse complement strand
TCGCCAGACCAATTACCTCTAACATTGTGGTCACAACAATAAGCATGGATACTTCACGATTGGCTACCGTGCTGATGTCCAAATCTATAGTAGCAAAGGAGATATTAAACAGGCTCTTACGCCCTTTCAATATTCAAATGTTTTTTTAGTGCGGCTTGTATAAAACCGGAAACATTGATATTGGCTTCCTTTACCGCTTCATCAAGCCACGCGGGTAAAGTTATATTGCGGCGTACAGCATAGTTATCATGTTTGCGGCGGTATGCGTCAAAATCAATATCAACCCATGACACAAGTTCGTTAGTTTCATGCGGTGGTTCAGAGGTAGAGGGTTCGGGTATGGGGCAGTTTTTATCTTGTTGGCAAATACCCCATAAGCCGATTGCATCACGCGCCATAAAAATAGCTTCCACCATATCTTTGCCTTGCGTGTCAATGTTGAGGTCAGGAACAGACACAACATAGCCGCTTTTGGTGGGAAGAAGGATAACAGGATATACCCTTGTCATTGCACATCACTCCTTGTTTTTGGCGGGGGCTATTTCAACCCCCGACGTTTTATTATTTTTATCCTCACCTCTAAATGAAAATATACACACGATATACACATTTGTCGAGCATTTATTGAAAACAAACTGGACGTTTGTACGTCGAGATTGATACAATCGCAAAAAGCCCCAAACGGCTGATGTTTGGGGCTTTTCTTGTTGTCGGGACTTGGTTTGCGATAATTTTGAACAGAAAAGCAAGAGGTGTTCGTTACATTTGCCTCCATTATCTATGCACCCACTTTAACACGAACCCCTCAACCTTAACACGATTATATGGAATTTTCGTGTTAATACTTTTTCCGCCAAAACAGTGCCATATTCGCCCTACGAAGATAGTGCAAACTTGCAGGGTTGTTGCGAGGCGGATATGGCACTGTTTTATAGGAAAAAGTATAAGATGCACCCCCATGGGATAGCGCATATAATTTCTTATTAAATGTAGTTGGAAAATAATAGAAAGCGAATACTTCGAGAGTGAAGTGTTCGCTTTTTGATATAACAGCAGAAAATCAATTTGTGAAAGCACACTCATCAATTCTTCTGGTGACAGACGATGCGTATGATGTGAAATGTTTTAGCCAAAATCCGTTTGACGATAAGTTAAAACTTTCAAAATCAATGCCCAAACTACTCACTTTATCGGATTTCATTTGTGTAATCACATGGTTCAATAGCCCTTGCATAATCCCTTTTCCGCGATACTCGGGTAGACAAAACGCACCGCATATATTTTGAACACTGCCTTCCCAAGTGGCAAAGTTTTCGCCATCATTTTTTACGTCGATATAAGCAATCTGCAAACCATTGTACATTGCGGTAAACAGCCTTGATTCACGGGATTCGGTGCGAGCAATCCAACTTTCACGGTCGGCAGGTGATGAACGCATGAAACATGGACTTTCTCCCAAGTGGATACTGAGCGCGTTTTTCATGTTCCTTATTTCTTTGATAACATCAGGATTGGCAAGTTCTTCAAATACTATCCCCTCACAAATCGGATGCTCAAAGTTAGTAAGCGGTCGGACGGCATCAACGCAACGCAAACCAAACCCGCATGAAAAAAATGCATCCTTCGCTTGCGAATCATGAGTATACAGGCTTATGCCGTGATACGCTATGCCTTTGCCAACCCATAATTCAGCGGCAGCTTGATACAACCTTTTGTAAATACCACCCCTGTTTTCTGGTATTGCTCCGTGTGCATGAAGCGGTACAAATACACCCGTTGCAGTTGAATCAAAAGCATTTTCCCATGACCCCTCACAACACATAAAGCCCAACAACTTGTCGCCGTTAAGCATAGCCACGCCAAGCCCGTTGCCTGTGAAGTCTGTAAACGCATCTTCAGAAATTGCGTCTATTTGCGGCAAAGCCGTCACGACAGACCTTTCCTCGTTATAGCTTGCAAGAGCAAGTTCTCTTGCCTTTTCAATGTGGTTTTTATCAAAACCTAAAATCGTTGTCATAAATACTCTCCTTTAATATTTACGGAGAGTTATATCACAATCACTCTCCGTATTAAGATAACAGCAACTTTGTTTTTCATATAAATCAATCATCCCCTTTCGGATTATTTAAGTATCTATATCAACGCAAGAAAGCCTTGCGGAGTTTTAACATACAAACTATAAGTTGCCAACGATAAATCATATCATTTTCACTGTATCAAAGTCAACGTCAAAAAGGGGCTGTTGCAAAATAAAAACGCCCGAAGTAGTCCCCTCTGTAGAGTGCGGGTAGGAATCCACGAGAGAAGCGAAAAAGGGCTGTTGTCATACTTTTTCCTATAAAACAGTGCCATATCCGCCTCGCAACAACCTTGCAAGTTTGCACTATCTTCGTAGGGCGAATATGGCACTGTTTTGGCGGAAAAAGTATCAACTGCATTTTGCAGTTTTGCAACAGCCCCTTCGCATAGGGGCAAGGTATGGGGTTCGTATTAGTTTCCTTTCCCCCAAGGTCTTTCTTTTATCTTTTATCCTTAATCTCTAATGACTTTCCGATAAAACCTTCCCAGTGTCGCAAGATACTAAGATTATATCGTCTCCTATTTTGGTTATCATTTCCCATGGAATGCGGTACTCTTGGTCGCGACCAAAAACGCCAAGCACGCGACCTGGACCTGGTACTACTAGGGCAATTATTCTGCCTTGAACGGGGTCTAACTCTAAGTCGCTTACAAAACCGTAGCGTGCGCCGTCGTTTATGTTTACAATTTCTTTCTGGCGTAGGTCGTACATGCGTGTCATTTTGTCGCCTCCGTGATTAAGGCGTGTTCCCACTACAGAAAGGGGAACACACCCTAGAAAAATAGATTGAATACGATGTAGTCAAGAAGAATTAGCGCGGCCAGAACCCATACATAGTATGAGAAATATCTGAGATTGCACGCCTTGATTAGTTTTAGCAATAGCTTGATGGATAGATAACCTACGATTGCGGCGGCGAGGAAGCCGAAAATCATTGCGCCTATGCCTACTGCTGGTTCTGACAGGGTGCAACATATGCCGTATGTTTCGTAGGTGTCGCAAATGTTATCGCTTCGGGTGATTAGTCGGAATACTTCGAGAGTTCCCGCGCCTGCGATTGCTATTATGGCCATCATGAATGAGAATTTCGCTGCGGCTTCGCGATTTATTCCGCGAGACAACGCACCTGTTATGGTTGTTCCAGAACGGGAAATTCCAGGGGGTAGCGCAAGGGCCTGTAAACAGCCGATTATCAGTGCATCTACGTAGGAAATATCTTTTTCCTCTTTAACGCCCTTGGTGAAACGGTCTGCGGCTACTAGCAAAAATCCCGTTACTGTGAATGCGGCGGCAAGCCAGATTCCGCTACGCAGGTAATTCTCGATAAGGTCGCGGAAGAGAAGCCCCGCAATTACTGCGGGAAGAGTTGCTACTATTAGAAGCCCCGTCATTTTCGAGAACGGGTTTTTTATTAGCGCGAGTACGTCGCTCCAGAAGACTATTAGAATAGCCACCAGCGTTCCCAAGTGAACAACTATATCAAATGTAAGTGCGGGTTCTTGCATTCCGAAAACCCGTTGCATCACGATTAAATGCCCCGACGAACTTATTGGCAAAAACTCCGCAATGCCCTGCACAATTCCCAGAATTATTGCTTGAAAGATGCTCATTGATGTTGCTTCCATTGTTGCTTCCATGTAAATTGCTCCTACTTTTTCAAATTAATCCCGATTACCCCGCCAAGACCGCCGCCAGCGATTCCCAGCACGCTAACCAAAACAGTTCTCATGTCTACTGTGAATGACGGTAGCAGTATCACCATTATTATTGCCATGATTAACACATAAACAAAACCCGCTACCATGCCCCATAACCAACCGCGACTTGTTGCGCCACGCGCCGCGTCAAAACCCGCCACCAGCACTGATAACACCGTTGTCACCATCACTACCATAGGCAAACTGCGCTCGCTCATGTTTGTGTATGTAATCAACATGGCAAATCCCAAAAACGCTATGCTAGTGATTGCGTATGCCACCACTACGCCCACGGCCAAATGTTTCATTTGGTCTTTATTGAAAAATCCTGCCTCCATAAAAAATCTCCTCTATACACATTTTTACACTATATGCACATATGAGGAGATGCATGACTGCTTATTTTATCTAGGGCGTGTTCATGGCTTCGAGCCGTATGTGTTAGCTTGCAATGCAGGTTATCGGCGAAATGCGGCTGTGCCGCCTAGTCAGAGTCAGTAATGCCGCAGATACTATGAATTTCATCTTTGATGCGCTTATACTCTGGCGCGTCGCCTCTTTTTTTTGCTTCTGGCGGAACATCAATTACCTTAATAATTCGCCCAGGGTGTTGCGAAAAAATCACGATTCTGCCAGAAAGAAAAATAGCTTCGTCAATGATATGCGTTACAAAAATTATAGTCTTTTTGCTTTCGCGCCAAAGTTCCAGAATACTTTTTTGAATTTTAATCCGCGTAATTAAATCCAACGCGCTAAATGGCTCGTCCATGTAAATTACATCTGGGTCTAGTGCAAAGGCTCTTGCGATTGCCAAGCGTTGCCGCATTCCGCCAGACATTTCGTATGGGAAATGGTTGGCGAAATCTTGTAGGCCTACCATGTCTATATATTTATCTACGATTGCCGTGCGTTCGTTTTTTTCTATTTTTAGAGTTTCAAGCCCTAGTTCGACGTTTTTTCTTGCGGTGCGCCATGGTAGCAAGTCGTAACCTTGGAAAATAGTCATACGTTTTATTGTTGGCTTTTTTACAATTTTTCCGTCAATTTTGATTGTACCAGACGTTGGTTTTTCATATCCACCCAGCATGTTTAGCAAGGTTGTTTTTCCACAGCCCGAAGGCCCTAGAAAGCAAACAAACTCGCCTCTTTCTATGGTTAAATTAATATCTTGTAGCGCGGCGATAGAGGTCTTATTGTGCATGAAGCCCTTGTTCACCCCAGCGATTTCAATAAACATTTAACCCCTCCGAATT
>WQVV01000218.1 GCA_009785665.1 Defluviitaleaceae bacterium | reverse complement strand
TTAATATAATCTTGTTTTTCTCTTGCTGTTCTCTTGCTGTTGAATATCCGAGGGCTTTTTTGTGTACATACTTACAAGTGACACCTATTCCCATTTTATAGCAGTTTCCTAGCATAAAAAAAAGCGGCACAGCCACATTTCGCCGATTACATGTATTGGCAAGCCACGCATAACGTCACGAAGCCATAAACAATTTCCTTGCCTATGAAAAAACCGCTTATCATCAAGCGATTTTTACTTATTAGTGCGTAGTAGCAACACGCCCTAGTTATGATGTTCGTGAATCATTATTTTTCGTTGTTTTAAGATTGGATTAGTGTAAGTAAAATCACCTGCGGTCTGGCGAAAACTCTGATTACATATCCACATAATCCATTGCTTATTAATATGGGTGTACCGTCTGGGGATTCTGCCCATGTTGATGCAAACTGCTGGCCATATTCAGTAACGCTATTTCCAAATGTAAAGTACGGAGCCCACACACCAAAGAATGTAATTTGCCCACCATGAGTATGCCCGCTTACGATTAAATCAACGTCGATTGTATCTTGTTTCATTGCAACATCTGGATTGTGGGAAACTAACAGCACAAAATCCTCGGGGCTAGAATTTTCGATTGCGTCGGCTATGTTTGGATTGCGATTCCAAAGGTCTTCAACGCCCGCCAAAAAAAAATTCTCGCGTACCAAAACGCCATTATTAGATAGCGGAACAATACCAAAAGCGCGTTTTGCTTCAAACAAATACCTGTAATTATCGTGATTCCCTTCAACTCCGAATATACCATCAGTGGTTATGGTTTGCGATAATATTTCCATAGACTGCCATTGCGCCCAATATGCGGCTGAAAAATCCCCGCCCAGAAGTAGCAAATCAACATGGCGGTGGTTTAGTTCCTCTACTACTGCTTTTAGTTGATACATGGGCAGATTATGAGTGTCTGCTACGAATGCGATTCTATAACCATTCATTTCCGCTGGTATATTTGGAGATGAAAAAAATAATTCTTTATACTCAATGGTTCTATCCAGCGTGACGGCGTGAACAATATGAATTAACACAATCGCGCCTGCCGTCGCACAAACAACTTTTGCAATTTTTTTCAGCTTTGCTTGCGCGCTTTTGCTTAGATTTTGAAGTACAAGTCGGGCAGTTATTCCGCTTACCATTCCCAAAAACGCACACAGAAACGGCAGAAAATGCAACCCAACCTGCAAATTTACAAATTGAAGCACAACCACTCGTGTCAAAAATCCAAATAAAACAGGGTACAGCCATTTAAAATGAGCATCTTTATAGCCCAAAAAACTCCCCATAGCAAACAACGTAACAGGAATTACAAAATAAAAATTTAACAGCCTATATGTATACCCGTCGTCAAACGCGCCAGATAAGCCCCCAAAAAGAATCGCCAAAAGCAATACAAATGTAATCACATAACAAGACCATATAATTTTTCTCATATCGCTATAAACCGCCACGGGCGTGCAATGTCTTCTGCACTTGCATAGTTTATCCCCACCCGTGGAGCGGTGGTGTATGGTAATGGTTCGCCGTCTTCCAGCCATAGAAATTCTGAGTTCAGTAAATCTTCCTTGTTTAGGCTCATATCAATTCGCATTGCCTTAGTCAAACGCCCAGGGCCCGAAATACCCTCCAACCCACGAATAAGAACGCATTCTGGCTCGTTAATATCCGCCGCAACAATGTTTAAAAGATGGTGAATGCCATAACACAAATAAATATAAGCCGTACCACAGCGTCCGTACATAACTGATGTACGTGGGGTTCTTCCGTTTTTTGCGTGGCAAGCGGTGTCGTTTTCACCCGCATAGGCTTCTGTTTCTGTTATAGAAAATCGCGTAATCTTATCGTCAATTTTGCGGCAAAGTACCTTCCCCAACAAAACAGGCGCAAGACAAACCGCAGGTTGCTTATAAAATTCTAAATTCAAACGCATATGTGCGACCCCTAATTTATGACATGGTATGGGCATTGCAAAAAGAAAACTTATCTGAATCAATTTTTCCCCAACAAACAACTGAAATTTCTATCCCAACGTATTCTCCAAACATATTATCATCCTCAAACCATAACATTAACTCACCATCAGCGTCTTCTATAGAGATGCCACATAGGGGTATAAGTTCTGCGAACTCATTTTCATTTAAGGGGACAAATAATGCAGGGTCTTCACACTTCTCACTTAATACAAAATTGGCGTACTCTAATAACTCCCTTGCTACATACAACGAAGATTCCTGTACAAATTCATCTAACCTATTGTGTATGCGTTTCCAAATCTCCGCATACACCTTTGACGCATCATGTATGGATTCGCCATCAAACAAGGGCATGTCAATGGTTATTGTTTTGCCCTTGTGAATGATTATGCCTTCAAAGTATCCGTCTTCCTCATTATAAGCGAATTTACCTAGCTTTAGGTCGTCAAAAAATAAAGAAGTCATTTGCCCCTGCTTTCAAATTTAGTTTTTCGCCAGACTATATTGTATTTTTTACTCAATAGGGCTAAAGTACCACACGCAGGAAATCGCATCTTTATGCTCGCTTTTTAGTTTTACTTCTTCGATATTTATATATTCTGCTAGGACTGGCATAAGTTCGTCTATGTTGCGAATACTTCTGGTAGTTGCCCAGATTACGCAATCTACTTCGCCTTCAAAGAAAAAAGTGTTGTCTGGATGCGCGTCTATTATGCCAGTGTAGCGCACATAGAATTTGCTTCCCCTTCTTTCAAGAATTTCGAGTTTTGCCGTTGAAATTGATTGATGATAGTGGAACAGGCATTGCCCAGCATGTATTCCGTTTTTGCTATCAAAATTGTCCCATACTATGGTTTTTCCCTCTAAATCTTTCCATGACTTGCTATCTAGTGGGAAGCCTTCGGAATATAGGTGCGTATTGTAGTGTTCACCGTCGTAGTCTATTTCATCTTCATCGTACCCGTATTCAAATACTAACTCTTCGTTGTAAAATCTGCCCTCGGCCTCTATATCAATCACCCAAGCAAAAGAATCTTCTGGCTTGGAGTTACTGCTTGCGTCAACAAAACAAGCCCTTATTTGAGCAAGTTTTATGTCAAATGCGGTATCTCCCATTATTAGTTTTTGCGTGTTGTGGAGTTCGTGAATCATTATAACATTGGAAGTCAATTTGGATTTTGAGCCGCTTACAATTATGTTTGTAAACAACCAAGCTTTTTCTTGTTCCAGAAAAGGGTCGATTATGGAATCACACCAATCTGTAAATTTGGTTACAGATTCTAGTGTTCCGCCATTTTCGCCATTTGCTAGGTCGCGTTGAATTACTCGTTCTCTGGCGAGGTTTGGGTCGGTGTCTACCCAAATGGAATATGTGGCAATTTCGCGAAGTCTTTTTCTGCATGTTCCGCAGCCTTCTATAACTAGCGGCTTATTTGGAACAACTTTGATAGAACCTTCTCGATTATTCTTAACCCAGCCCGACGGCCTATAAGCGACATTTTTTCCGTTTTGCCACATGTAGATTATGCCGTTTAGTAACTCGTCGTCCCAATGTATAAAGTCTAAATGCCACGCTATATCGTCTGCGGTGACTAAATTTGCGTCCAAAACCTCCGCAAGTTTTGCCGCCAAAGATGACTTGCCAGAACCCGCTTTTCCATCAATAAAAATAAGCGGATTAGGCGCGAGATTTTTTATTTTCTCCACCAAATTTGACAATTTTTCTACTTTCCATGATTCAATTCCAAGTGATGGTAGCATTTTTTACAGCTCCTTATGATTTTTCTATAAAACAGTTACAAATTTGGATTTGGATGTTGGTCGAAAACAACAGCTTTACCACAAGATTCACATTGCGTAAACTCATAAATAATTGTGCTATATTTAAAATCAAACCCAACCTTTACCGAAGTTCCCCCACATAATGAACACACTCTGCCTGCAATTTTTGCCCCACAACTAGGGCAAGCCACCGCATGACTACTAATACTCTTTTGACATTCGTAACACGGGATTAACATTTAGCATTCTCCTTTCAAATTAACCTATCATTGAATCTTACCATCTTGCATGTGTAAGGTGTTGCTGGTTTTTAGTGGGAAGATGTCAATACCTGTGCAGGTTACAATTGTTTGTAGGTTTTTTATTTGGTCTAGCAAATAAGTTTGGCGGTGCTGGTCTAGTTCGGAAAGAACATCATCTAGCAGAAGAATTGGAGTTTCGTGGGTAGATTGTTTTATTATTTCTATTTCGGCTAGTTTGGCGGAAAGAGCGGCCGTGCGTTGCTGCCCCTGCGAACCAAAATGACGCGCAGAAATTCCGTTTATTGTAAATTCAATGTCATCTGTGTGGATTCCGTCGCCTGTTGTGCCTCTTATTATGTCGCGGTCGTGGGATTTTGCCAAAGCTTTTTCATATGTTTCGGAGGTTACGCTTGGTTTGTATTCTAGATTTAGTGTTTCTGTATTTTGGGTTATGTTTTTGTGAATTTCCGAAGCTAATTCGCTGGCTTTTTTTACAAAGGCTGTTCGGGTTTTTATTATTCTTTTGCCGTAGTTTAACAACTGGTCGTCCCAGATTGATAGGCTTTCGCGCTGGGATTTATCTTTTTGTAGAATTTTTAACAGGGCATTGCGTTGCTTTAAGGCGCGGTGATACTCTTTTAAGTCTGCGTAGTAAACTGGGGATAACTGACAAATTTCCATATCCATAAAGCGGCGGCGTTCGGCTGGGCCAGCTTTTATTAGGCGTAGGTCTTCTGGGGAAAACATTACTACCAGTAGCCGCCCGAATAAATCTTTCATATGTTTCACCGTTATGAAGTCTATTGAGATGCTTTTGGCGGTTTTTTTGCCCATGTTTTCTAGCCTTGCGTCTAGTGTGCTGGTTATGCCTGCCCGCTCTGTTTCTAGGCGAAGATGGGCATTTTTTTCGTTCCATTTTATTAATTCGCCGTCGGTGCGGGCGCGCAAAGAACGCCCGAACGCACAAAAATACACGGCTTCTAGGAAATTAGTTTTTCCCTGTGCATTATTGCCGTGTATTATGTTGACA
>WQVV01000217.1 GCA_009785665.1 Defluviitaleaceae bacterium | reverse complement strand
CGAACTGCGTTGTTAAAAGCGAGCGGTCGCTAAGCCCCCGTAGCGCATTAGCGCAGTGGTTTTCTGCGCTACCAGCGGAGGATAGGGCGTGCATAGCGAGTCTTAACAATGCAGTTCGGCCACTCCCCTGAGAATCACCAGTTGACTTAACGCATTGGTTTTAATTCCCCTCCGAGGAGGGGTGCCTCATAGTATAACCACCCCGGCGCATTCGCGCCACCCCTCCCAGGAAAGGAATTTCAGCTTTCGTATAATCAACACCGCTTGGACACTTTCATCCGCTCATTAAGGGCATCCGTCACCAACCAAGCATGAAAAAATAGCTGGTCAGTTGGTTACCCACAGTAACCAACTGAAATTTATTCTCGTATTATCACAATATAGTTATATAATAGACTTCTTCTGAAATTGGAATTGGCGAGCGAAAATACTCCCTGATTCCGAAACATTTTCGCACGCTTCCGACAGCTTCCGGAGAAGTCTAATGTAAATACAACGGACAGTCGCAGGCCGTCCGCTACGGTTGAAACATCACATAAGAAACGAGGCTATCCATGAAAGACGACATCTACATGATATGGCTGTCATCACTGGTACACCACATCGGTTCGCGCAAACTCAATTTTCTGCTCGAGATATTCGGCGACGCACGCGCAATTTTCAATGCCTCACACGAAGAGCTGCACGAGCATCTGCCGAACGCAAAGCACGCGTTCGACCATATAACGCGCGACCGCAATCTGGACACCATAGAAACCCTCTTGCGCAAAATGGAAAAACAAAAAATTGCCTACATATCACGCGACAACCCTCGCTTCCCTACCCTGCTGCGCGAAATCCCCGACTCGCCGCTGGGGTTGTTCTTCATAGGCAACCTGCCGCCCGACAGTACAGACAAAGTCGCCATAATAGGTTCGCGAAAATGCTCGGAATACGGGCTGCTTACCGCGCGCTTGCTGGCGCGTCCGCTGGCGGCGGCGGGGGTTGTAATTGTAAGCGGAATGGCACGGGGTGTAGACAGTATGGCGCATCGCGGCGCGTTGCAAGGCGGCGGAATAACAGTAGCGGTGCTGGGCTGCGGCGTAGACATCTGTTACCCGGCGGAAAACAAGCAGCTTAAGGAGGACATCCTCAAAAAGGGATGCATTATTTCGGAATACGCACCGGGTGTACGCCCGGCACCCGCGTTCTTCCCGGCTCGCAATCGCATAATAAGCGGCCTGTGCCGCGGCGTGATAGTAACCGAAGCGGGACTCAAAAGCGGTACGCTAATTACCGTAGACCAAGCGCAGGAACAAGGACGAGAAGTTTTGGCGGTGCCCGGCAACATCTCCAGCAAGCTGAGCCAAGGTACTAATCAACTTATCCGCGACGGTGCGTTTCCGGTGTCCTGTCACGAGGATATTTTGAGCGTCTTGGGCATAATACCAACGCCGCAACCGGAAGAAGAGAAAAAAATTCAGCAAAATGTTAAAATTAGCCTTGCAACAGACGAGAAACGAGTGTATGATAATTTGTCGTTAGAACCAATCAGTTTTGATATGCTGGCAGATGTTTCGTCGGTGGAAATAGGCAAGCTACATCTTATTTGCACCGGGCTGGAGCTAAAAGGGTTGGCAAAAAAGCTACCCGGTTCGCGATATATCAGAAATATTTAAGCGAGGTAAAAATCCATGGCAAAAACGCTAATAATCCTGGAATCCCCATCAAAGGCCAAAACCGTAAAAAAAATCCTGGGCAGTAACTATAAAATAGAAGCCTGCGTAGGCCATGTCCGCGACCTGCCAAAAAGCAGCTTTGGCGTGGATGTGGACAACGATTTTGAGCCAAAATACATCACAATCCGCGGCAAGGGGGATATTTTGGCCAATTTGCGCAAGCAAGCAAAATCCGCAAAAAAAGTCTATCTCGCAACTGACCCCGACCGCGAAGGCGAGGCCATCAGCTGGCATTTGATACACGCGCTAAAGCTGGACGAAAAAAACACCGAGCGGATAGTTTTCAACGAGATAACCCAGACGGCGGTAAAAAAAGCGTTGAAAGAAGCCCGCAAAATTGACATGGACTTGGTAGACGCCCAGCAGGCAAGGCGTATTTTGGACCGCATGGTAGGCTATCGTATTAGCCCTCTATTGTGGAAAAAGGTGAAAAAAGGCCTGAGCGCGGGCCGTGTACAATCCGTAGTACTAAAACTCGTATGCGACCGGGAAGAAGAAATCGAGCAATTTATCCCGGAAGAATACTGGACGCTGGAAATTAGCCTTTCCCCTGTAGGCGGCAAGGGCAAACTAACCGCCCGCTACAGTATCAGCGACAACTATAAAAAGGAACTAAAATCCGAAGAGGACGTGCAAAAAGTCCTTCAAGCCGTAGAAAAATCGGAATTCCAAGTTGCGGAAGTCAAGCATGGGTCGCGCCAGAAGAAGCCACCCGCACCTTTCACCACCAGTACTTTGCAACAAGAAGCCAGCAAACTATTCGGCTACCCAACCAGCCGCACAATGCGTATCGCCCAGCAGTTGTACGAGGGCGTAGACATTAAAGGCGAAGGCACGGTAGGCTTGATTTCCTATATCCGTACAGACTCGCCGCGCATTTCCGACGAGGCATACGAAGACGCAAAAGCTCTAATCACAGAAAACTACGGCGAAAACTATCTCCCCCCGGAACGGGTCGAATACAAATCCAAAGGCCGCACGCAAGATGCCCACGAAGCAATACGGCCAACCAACTCTACACGCCGCCCCGAAACTATAAAGGCATCTCTTTCCGGCGAGCAATTTAAGCTTTACAAATTAATCTGGGAACGTTTCATCGGCAGTCAAATGGCTCCCGCCCATTACGATACATTATCCGTAAAAATTACCGCAGGCGGAATTGGCGGTGTAAACTTCCGCTCAAGCGGCTCGGTACTAACATTCGACGGCTACCTGGCCGTTTACAGCAAAAACGAAGACAACGAAAAAGACGTAACCATCCCTGCCGTAAAAGTTGGCGACAGGCTTAACGCGCTGGAATTCATCCCATTGCAGCACTTCACCCAGCCGCCGCCACGCTTCTCCGAAGGCAACATGGTTCGCACAATGGAAGAGCTTGGCATTGGCCGCCCAGGCACCTTTGCCCAGACCATTACCACCCTAATGAACCGCGGCTATATAACCCGCGAAAACAAAGTAATGTACCCAACAGAACTTGGCGAAATAGTAAACGAAATAATGACCGAGTACTTCGAAAACATCGTGGACGTAGACTTTACGGCCAAAATGGAAAATGCCCTCGACAGCGTAGAACTGGGCGAAGAGCAGTGGAAAAACATAGTACGCGAATTCTATCCGCCTTTCGCGGAAAAAATCCAAGACGCGGAAGAAAAAATAGGCGACATAGAAGTCAAGGATGAAGAAACCGACGTAATCTGCGAACTATGTAGCCGCAACATGGTAATAAAATTCGGACGTTTCGGAAAATTCCTGGCATGCCCGGGCTTCCCAGACTGCCGTAACGCCAAGCCCCTTTTCGAAGAAGCCGGCGTAAACTGCCCTCTATGCGACAGCAAAGTAGTAGTAAAAAAATCCAAAAAAGGCCGCAAATACTTCGGCTGCGAAAAGTCCCCCGACTGCGAATTCATTTCATGGAACCTACCCACCGGCGAAAAATGCCCCGACTGCGGCCAATTCTTGGTAGAAAAGGGCCGCAAGAAGCGCGTGGTCGCTTGCTCTGCCTGCGCTTATGCTGTGGAGGCACCGGAGGTTGAGGATTAAGTTAGATTTCTGTTAAGACCTTGGGGCGTTGCCCCAAACCCCACTTCTTTTTTGAAAAAAAGAAGCAAAAAACTTTAACATTTAACTGGGAAATTTGACGTGTTCACGCTTTAGAGTACTTGCCCGAAACTCTGATTTAGCTTCTGCCTTTCCAAAGGGGGACTACCATGAATCTCACCTTATTCATAAGCCAACTCAACCAAATACTGCAAGACAACTCCCCTTCCCTACGCGACATCTGCGAACTCCTCCACACACACACAGCCTCCGCAGTTACAATCGCCGATGTGGAAATTCTCCTGCCTGAACACACCCCCAAAAACGGCGACGAACATCGCCTTATTCTGCCTGTAGTTGCAACAGGTGTGACGCTAGACAATTTAACCCTGCACAAATTTGGCGACCCCTTCAGCGAGGAAGAAAACCTTGCCGCAGGCGTCGCCCTTTCTATATGTACACTTCTGACGCGCCAGCACACCGCCGAAGCCGAAACCGACACACGCCGTCGTAAAAGCGTCGTTCGCAATATGATAAACACCCTGTCATTTTCCGAATTGGAAGCCGCTGTTGCAATAATCGAGGAGTTGTCTGGGGATGAGGCAGTTGACAGGGGGACTGTTCTCTTGACACTTTCCGATGTCAAGAGAACCGTCCCCATGTCAACCAAGTCACCCTTGCCCGAAGGCCTGCTAATTGCCGGACATATAGCAGACCGCCTGGGCTTTACCCGCTCCGTTGTTACCGCCGCTCTAAAAAAACTCGAAGGCGCAGGCCTGATAGAAACCCGCTCCCTTGGCATGAAAGGTACATACATCCGCGTGAAAGAAACTATGCTTGTAGAGGAGCTTGGAAAGTTGTAGTTCTAGTTGCTAAACATAAAACCCGGTACATCCATATGCAAGTATGTCTCCGGTGGGATGCTAAGGTCTATCTTAATAAAGACATTTTTATAAATTCATAATCCCCACCATTTGTATTTTGTATGAACACACCAGTCTTCGTAAAGCCTACCTTCTCGTAAACCTTAATAGCACGTTTGTTAAATGAAGCCACTGATAGTACAAATTCCTTGGTACAATATTTAGAGCATATGTGATCCATAGCACTATTTATAAAATCGACCCCAAACCCTTTTCCTGTGTGTTCTGGCTTCATCCCAAGCCCCAACTCAATTTTATTAACATCTAAGATTTCGATAGAATACCAAGCTACTAATTGGTCATTTTGATAGCATGAAAAAAACTTGTTCCCTCTCTTTTTTGCATCAATAAAGCTAAGGTAATCTTCCATATCGGCGGTCATAT
>WQVV01000216.1 GCA_009785665.1 Defluviitaleaceae bacterium | reverse complement strand
CGTACTCGTTTATGCTGAAATCCAGTTCCAATAGCTCTAGTATTTCAACTAGAGGAAGCATTACATAATCTGAAATCCGCGTTGTTACCACAAACGGCTGTCCTGTTTCAAGGGTTACTTCTTCGGTTGGCGGGCGCATTGACAAAACATCATCACCTACATGGGTGTTAATCCAAACCGAAATCGTGTCCAGTATTGGGTGTTCTGCCCGCATAAATTGGTAAACCATTAACCAATGTTTTCTTTCAAAGTGAGGGTTGCGGATTTCAGCGTTTGTTACCAGAATCACTTTTTCTAAATCGTGGTAAATTAATGGTGTCCATGATTGCGCTATCCCATAGAATGTTTCGCCATAATAACCACTGAAAGGATATTCTCCCAAAATACTGTTGAATGCATTTGAATGCAGATAAAATCCGCTGTCTTTCCGAAGTAGTAGGCTTGGTTGATTTGGCGACCCTGGGAGAAAGTTTATCTGCGTTGCTCCCCAACTTGGGCTATCTGGGCGAAGGGTTAGATGTTCATTTGCTGTTCCCAGTATTCTAAAGATATTTCGTATTTCGTTCCAGTCGTATTCCAAACCTATCGCGTCAAATACTGGCTCTACAGGCAGATATACCGTGTGGAAATTTCCGCTAAAGGAAGGCTCGGGGTAGATGTTGCGTCCACGCAGGTCTATTGGGGTATCTTCCAAGTATAACGATATTCGCGCATTCTCCGCGAATGTCACGATTGATGCATCATGCGTTGGGAAGTAGCCTAGTATAAATTCTTCCTCTGTGTGTGCGGCATCTGTTCGGCTGAACATAAATCCCGCGCCGAAAATTACCGTTAGTAATACCACCACGCCCACAAATATTTTTGAATGTCTTTTGAAGTTCAACACATTTTTCACCCTTTCTTTTATTCCATGTTCTCCGAATGCCAGCGGCGAACTTGCATATCGTCCTTCTGTTGCCAACGATAACAGCGACATGGAGTACGATTTTTTTATTGTACTGCCAAGTTCTTTCAAAACGCGTTCGTCGCAGGACATTTCCATGTCCTTGCTCATTAGCGAAAACGCCGACCACACCAGCGGATTAAACCAGTGCAAGCACAAAATAATATAAGCCACAAATTTAATGATATGGTCGTACCGCCGAATATGCGTTTGCTCGTGCAAGATAATGTATTCGCGTTCGCTTTCGGGCAGGTTAAGCGGCAAGTAAATTTTAGGCGAGAAAAAACCCAGCACAAACGGCGATTTTATGTCATCTGTTGTGTAAATCTTTTGCGCGTCGGGAGTGCAGTTTTTCAGCCGTTGTTTTAGCAAGAAATACGAAACAAGCCCATAAAGCAACATAACTAACGCGCCGAAAAACCACACATAAGTACCAATCGAAACTAAAGTCACAAGCGGATTCGCCACCGTGGCGATATGCGGCAATTCGCTAAAACCGCCCCCGCCAAGACTTTCCGTCCCGCTTCCTCCCAAAATATTTGCGTATGAGAAATCTGGGAAGCTATAAACACCATGCGCATTGTAAATATTCGCGTTAGACATCACTGGCGGTGAGTGCGTTGGAATATCAACCGCCACACCATGCGTTATATCCAGCGGAATAGGTTGCGCCCCAAACGGTATCAAACTAAAAAGCCCTTCCACAGAAAACGGAAACACTAACCGAAACCCCGCTACAGCCCATAAACAATACGAGATAATTTTCGGGGCTTTACGAAGCGGGATTCTAGCAAGCCAGATTGCCAAAATTACAAACGCCCCCGTCAAACTCATGTTCAAAATCGTTAGAAAAACCATGTCCATTGTTTAATCCCCCTCCTCGTGTTCATTGATGAGTCGTTTAAGTTCGTCTGCCTGCGCACGCGTAAGCTTTGACCCGCCAAAAAATGACGCTATGAATTTCGGCAATGACCCGCCAAATGCTTCTTCTACATAGTTGCGGCTTTGTAGGGCTGTTAATTCTTCGCGGGTTAGCAATACGGTTATGTTTGCGTGTTCGTTGCGAAACACGCCCTTGTCACATAGCTTTTTTAAAATTGTGTACGTTGTGGATTTCTTCCATTCCAAAGTGCGTTCTGCAAGCGTGACCAGTTCTGGCGACGCAAGCGGGGCTTCATTCCAAATTAGATATGCCAGCTTTTCTTCCGCTGTTGTTAGCGAAATATTTTTCATTGCGATTCCTCCAATCTGTCTAGCGGGTAGATGTTTAGATTCATGTTTATGTTTACGCCAGTGGCTAGGTTTTCTGGGTTGTGCAGTAGCAATTCTAAGGCGTAAACAGCCTCATGTGCCGCAACTTCAAAATCTGCGATGTATCGCGTTCCTAATATAGTTTCTACGCGCTCTAATGTTCCTTCGTAGTGCGCGCCATTTACAAATAACGTGACTTCGAGATTTTCGTGCGGGGCTTGCATGGTCAACTCATAGACTATGCGGTACATAAAACCTTGCGGCAGTGGCTCTGACCAACCCTCCCATGTGATGTCAAATAGTGCTACTCTACCATTTTCGGTATCGGTGATTTGGGGAATGCCTGCGTTCTGGCGCGGATGCGTTTCAAAGTGAGCGAGTGCTATCGGCATCATGTAGATATGCAAATATGATAATCTTCGCACCAATTGGAAGCCTATAACTCTTGTAACTCCTAAGTTATCAAAGGATTGTATCAATATACGTGTTAAATCCGTGTGGCTGATGAATAACACATCATCTACCATCATAGTCCCAACTTCGTGCAAACGTTGTTGGGTTCTTTCCATTTCCAATGGGAAATTGTACGATACTCCCGTATAAATACCAAGCATGTCTGATGTACGGTATCTCTCATGCCATATACTCTCGCTTATATCCAAAGGTACAAATATTTGGTTATCAACTACGCTAAAGTCTACTTCAAACATTTCCAGAACTTCAATCGCGGGTAGCATTATATAATCAAAAAGCCGCGTTGATTCAACAAAGGGTTGCCCCGTTTCAAAAATAGTTTTGTCAGACAGCCGTGGCGTAGAGTTTCGACCTGTTATGCAATTACTAATAAAGACAGATACCGTTTCCGCAAGCGGAAATGCAGCACGCTGAAATTGAAAATAAGTTCCATGACTTTTTTCAGAAAAGTGCGGGTAGTGTATACTTGCGCGTGTCGCTAGAATTACTTTTTCCATATCGTGATAGATTAGCGGTGTCCATACTTGCATTGGCCAGTACCTTATTTCGCCAATATGATTATTAATAACTTGCGTTTCTGCTAAAATCCTGCTGAATATTGTAGAGTGTACATAAAACCCGCTTTCTTTTTGCGTTAAAACAATGTGGAGGTCGCTTTCACCACGCATATGATTAGGTACTCCAAATAAAATTGAGGTACTCCAACTCCAGTTAGCGTGGTTAGGGGTTATTATTATTTCAGAATACGTTCCCAGTATATGCAAACGATGTCTCCGTATATTTGCCCACCAATCCCATTCTACTCGCCATTCGTATTCCAAGCCTAAGAAATCGAATAGCGGCTCTAGTGGCAAGTACACGAAATCGAAATTTCTGCCGTGGGCAGGGTATATGTTGCGCCCTTGTAAGTCGATTGGAATATCTTCCAAGTATAAAGATATTTGCGCATTCTCCGCAAAGGTTACGATTGACATATCATGCTCTGGGAAGTAACCCAAGGTACGCGCTCTTTCGTTTGACACACGCACGAATGTATAAATGGGCGCAGTTTGTATTAAACCTAGCGGGACGGCACTTGCGGTTTGTTCTGTTTGTTCGGCTTGCTCGTATGAATCATCTGCGGGGACGGCTTCTGTTCGGCTGAATATAAATCCTGCGCCGAATATTACCGTTAGTAATATCACCACGCCCACAAATATTTTTGAATGCCTTTTGAAGTTCAACACATTTTTCACCCTTTCTTTGATTCCAAACTCTCCGAATGCTAATGGCGAACCCGTAAACCGTTCCTCCGTTGCTAGTGCCAACAACGACATGGAGTATGATTTTTTTATGGTAATGCCAAGTTCTTTCAAAACGCGTTCGTCGCAGGACATTTCCATGTCCTTGCTCATTAGCGAAAACGCCGCCCACACCAGCGGGTTAAACCAATGCATACACAAAATTATGTACGCCAAAAATTTAACAATATGGTCGTGCCGCCTAATATGCGTTTGTTCGTGTAAGATAATGTACTCGCGTTCGCTTTCGGGCAGGGCGAGTGGTAAGTAAATTCTCGGCGAGATAAACCCCAGCACGAATGGCGATTTTATACCCTCCGTTGTGAAAATATTTTGCGCGTAGGGGACGCAATCTTTCAGCCGCCATTTTAGCAAGAAATACGACACAAGCCCATAAAACAACATAACCGCCGCGCCCAGCAACCATACATAAGCACCAACAGTGATTAACGTCGCAAGCGGATTCGTAGCAACGGCGATATACGGTAATTCGCTGATGACGCTATTGATGTTGCTTCCGTCAAGATTTTCCACCATGCTAAATCCAGTAACATTTGAGTGCGTAAAATCGGGGAAGTCGGCGAAGCCTGAAAAATTGGGCAAATCGTGAATTTCCGCATGATGCATGGTTTGTGGTGATTGAACTGTTGATAATGCTGGCAACGGAAACGGCGCATCAGCAACTACACCATGCGTTATATCCAACGGAATAGGTTGCGCCCTAAATGGTATCAGACTAAAAAGCCCTTCAACAGAAAACGGAAACACCAGCCGAAATCCCGCCACCACCCATAAACAATACGATATAATTTTTGGAGCTTTACGAAGCGGGATTCTAGCAAGCCAAATCGCCAAAATTACAAATGCCCCCGTTAAACTCATGTTCAAAATTGTTAGAAAAACTATTTCCATTTTTAGTCCCCCGTTTCGTCTTTGCGGGTCTAAATTCTTTAGACTGATTTCAGTCTATCATGCGTAGACTACTCATGTCAATCCTTCAACAATAAAAAAGCGGCACAGCCGCATTAAAATCAAAAGCCAATAGCTGAACCAAAACAAGCTATTGGCTTTTGTGCATTGTATGGTAAAATTAAGTCATGAAAACAGAGCAAAGATATAGATGTG
>WQVV01000215.1 GCA_009785665.1 Defluviitaleaceae bacterium | reverse complement strand
TGCACAGACCAACAAATACAAGCTATGGAATCCATTTTTGGCGTAAATCCTCATTATATTAAAGCGGCTTTTGCGGCGGCAGAAGCGGGCTTCGGAAGCTTTGACGAGTATGTAAAATACGGGCTTCACATTTCAACAGGCGAAATCGAACGGTTGAAGGAATTTTATCTGGAGTGAAGAGATGGGGAAATATTTTGGATTCTGGTAATAATGAAAGCAATTCGACAGAACAACCGCCTTCTGATATAGTTGGCGAAAGCATTGAAACAAGAGGAGATTAATATGCAAAACTTCAATTGTGCCGTATGCGGCAATACTGTTGTACCTGATGATTTTGGGTTGTGTAATATTTGCTACTGGGAGCATGACCCCGTTCAAGAGACTGACCACGATTATCGCGGTGGTGCAAATAAACGCAGCTTAAACGAAGCAAAATTGGAGTGGCATAATCATAATGCGCCCAGCATTGGGCAAAACCAACGTATAGCCGTATAAGATGATTGAGATTCCGAAAGACGTAAAATTCATTATTGATACGCTGGAAGCGGCGGGGTTTGAGGCGTTTGTTGTTGGGGGTTGTGTTCGTGACGTGATTCGCGGAGCGAAGCCCAAGGACTGGGATATTGCTACTTCCGCAGAGCCTTTGGAAGCGAAGGCGTTATTTTCGCGTACAATTGACACTGGGTTAAAGCATGGGACAATTACGGTTTTGTTAAATCGGGAGCGTTACGAAGTAACAACATACCGCATAGATGGCGAGTATTTAGATAGCCGCCGTCCAGAAACGGTGACTTTTGCACAAAGAATAGAAGAAGATTTAAGCCGTAGAGATTTTACAATTAACGCAATCGCGTACAGCCCAACGCGAGGTTTTGCAGACCCCTTCAACGGACGTGGCGATATTGAAGCGGGCGTAATAAAATGCGTGGGTAATGCGGAAAATCGTTTTGGTGAAGACGCGTTACGAATGCTTAGGGCAATCCGTTTCGCGGCAGTGCTGGATTTTTCTGTAGACGTGGCGGCGTTAAACGCAATCACCAAGCTAAAATCAAACCTAACAAACATCAGCGCGGAACGCATAAGAGAAGAAATGTGCAAACTAATTTGCGGAGCAAACCCAAGCGCGGCAAAGCTTTTGGAAACTACAGGTCTGCTGTACTACGCCCTTCGCAACCGCGAATACGGCGGCAATTTAGACGAAGTAATTAATCAACTAAACCACGTATCGGAACGGCAAAAGCGCAACGAGTCCCTAATAACCAACGACGCAAACGAACAAGCACGACTGGCATTATTCCTAGCATGGGCAAAAGACGATTGCCCGAATATTCTGCACGACCTACGCTTCGACAACAACACAATAAAAAACGTCTCAATGTACGTGCAATTTCTACCAACGGAAATCCAACCCGACCGCTACGAAATAAAAAAACTAATGCGAATACTCTCGCCCAAACATTTAAAAATCCTACTGGAGTTACAGTACATCACTGCGCCATTTGGAACAGCGTCTCAAGGTCTTATCCTCCATGAAGCACAAAGCATAATCGAAAAAAACGAATGCTTCACCCTCCGCGACCTAGCCATAAACGGCAACGACCTTCTGAACGCAGGAATCCCAAGCGGCAAGGCAATGGGCGAAACACTGGAGAAACTTCTGGACGCGGTAATGCGCGAGCCTTCAATGAATACAAGGGAGCGGCTTTTATGCGAAATATGAGCAAGTACGAAGCGGGGTTACGCGGGCAGATGGAAGCCGAAGCGTTTTTAAAAAACAATGGCTACACGATTTTAACGCGCAACTATCGCGTAAGAACAGGCGAAATCGACTTAATCGCAAGCATTGATAATTATATCGTTTTCGTTGAAGTGAAATTTCGCATGGGGCTGAACTTTGGTTCTCCAAGTGAATCCGTGGGCAGCGCGAAGCAACAGAAAATCACCAACACCGCTCTGCACTACATAGCCGCAAAAAATCTCGAAAGCCAAGATTTCCGTTTTGATGTAATCGAAGTTTTTCAAAAAAACGGAAGCATTTTTGTAAATCACATTGAAAACGCCTTCGGCGCGTAGTATAGTTGTTTCAGTTATAAACCGAAAGGGGCAACATTATGGATAATTGTATTTTCTGCAAAATAGCAAGAGGCGAAATAAACTCATGGAAGGTCTACGAAGACGAACACACCTTTGCATTTTTAGACATTAGCCCCGCCACAGAATACCATACGCTGGTAATTCCCAAAGCACACTATGTAAACGTGCTGGATATTCCAGCAGAAGTTTTTGCAAAGGTAATGCAAACCGTAAAAAAAGTAGTAAACCTCTACCAAGAAAAACTAGGGCTAGAAAATCTGCAAATAATCCACAACGCAGGACAAGAGGGCCAGCAAGATGTTTTTCATTTGCATATCCACATAGTCCCGCGCTACAAAAATGATGGGCAAAGCGTAACCTTAACAAGACAGCCCAACTGGCAAGACAAATTTAGCGACATGATGAAAAAACTAAACTAAACAACCCAAAAAGCCGCTAACGCGGCTTTTTTTAACGGGGTCAAGGGGACGAGTCCCCTTGAAGGGATTGGCGCAGCAAGCATTCGCTTACTGCGCCATTGGGCGCGGGAAACGCTCGCTTACGCTCACTGCGCCATTGGGAACAGCGTCCCCAAGGTCTTAACCTTTTAAATCTTTAAAGTTTAACTACTTGTTTTTTTTGTTGGCTGTGTTGTTAGAAGCGTTGTTTGTGGTATTTTGCGTTTCGTTAGCGGATTTGTTTGTGGTATCCGCATGGTTCTTTTTGTTGTTATCCATACCATTCTACCTCCCTTCGGCCGCCGTGGTTGACGGCTATGGTAGCACTTAATGTTTACGATAACAGTATGATACATAAATGCGATAAATATACATAAAATTTTTTTCGGTTCAAAATTGCATCTTGATACCGCTGTGTTGCATCTTGGCGGAAAGCCGTTGACGCGAGGGATTGCGCTGATTATACTGCATTTGAGGTGAGGAAATGAAGCTGACCGCACAAAAGAACGAACAGCTTGACAACGACTACATTGACATAAAATACCGCGAGCTAACGCCAACAATACACAAAATTATGCAGCTATGCGACGAAACGAGTTCGGTGCTGTTGTGCGAGAAGGACGGCGCGACGTTTCAAGTAGATGTAAACGATATTTTGTATGTGGAATGGGTGGACAATCGAAGTTGCATCTATACGAAAGCGGAGGTTTACACTATGTCGTCATCATTACAGCAGTTGGAGGAGACGTTAAAGGAGAAGCGTTTTATGCGCATTAGCAAGATGGCTTTGGTCAACTTGTACAAAATAAAATCTGTTTCCAATGGGCTTAATTTTCGGCTTACGGCGGAAATGCAAAACGGAGAGAAAGTTGTGGTTACGCGGCATTATCGCGGCGCGTTATTGGCAGGAATCCACAGCTTGGCAAAGGAGGTGATAAATTGAATAAACGATACTTCTTCGATAGCTTGTTTGAAGGTAATCCGTTGGTGTTGTTATGCGTTTTGTTTACACTCAATATTTTGACAGGTGCGATTTTTAGTGCAATCACAGGATTACAGTTTACTTTATCCTCACGAGGGATTTTTGTACAGCTTCTGTATAGCTCTCCGCCAGTAATCGCCATTGCAGTTCCTGCCTTTTTTCATAAGCGAAAAATAATTGACGAATCTAGTTATTATTTTTGGACGGGTATTCCAATGCACTATATCACTTCTGGATTACTGTTGTCTGTTTATGTATTTTTCGTGCGGTTGATTTTCCCGCCGCCACCTGAAATCACGGCATTTCAAGTTCACGCCCAAATGATTCTTAACTTTACTATTGGGTATATTTTCATAGTGCTGGGCGCAATTGTAATCTGCTTAATTCAAATCGCGCTGGCCAACAGAGCTTTAAAACAAATTCAGCAAAGTCAAAAAAATTAATCTTTAGGAGGTAACACAATGCCACGTTTAGACGCTTACAAATTAAAATGGATTGCCATTATTGGAATGGTGACAAGCCACTCGATTTATGTTTTTTATGACATTTTTCCAATGTGGTTGATGATATTTTTTGCAATCTTGGGAGGGCTTACCTACCCCATAATGGGCTACTTCGTTGTAGAGGGCTACAGGCACACGTCCAATATTAAAAAGTATATGCTTCGACTGCTTATTTTTGGGATTATAACTCTTCCGTTTTATCCAGTGGTGCTTGGGCATGGGCGACTTAATATTATGTTTAACATTCTTTTGGCACTGCTCACCCTAATCCTTTACGATAAGATTAAAACGAAAATTATTTTCTGGCTAATCTTCCCACTAATACTGCTGATTTCTATGACTACCGAGTGGTGGTTTATTGGGATTGTTATGATTTTACTGTTCCATATTATTCGCAACGAAACTGCACGACGGATTATTCCGCCTATCTTTGGTGGTGTGTGCTGGCTTGTTCTCGCGCTGTTCAGTATTTCGGGGATTCACATGTCGCAAACTGTCGAAGGCATGGAAGGTATGGCATATGAGATAGCAAAAAGCTGGGGCAACAGTAGCGTCTACACTATTTATGCCAGTGCATTTATGATAATTGGTTGCGTTGCCGCCGCCTTCCTAATAAAAGGCTACAACGAAGAACGCGGCAAACCCATGAAATGGCTATTCTACATTATGTACCCCTTGCATTTTATCGTGATTGGTGGAATCGCTTTAGCTTTAGGAGTTACAACTCTAGCACTCGTGTTCGGCATATAAGCGGCGCGGCACAGCCGCATTTCGCCGATTACATGCATTGGTAAGCTAACATACACGTCTCGAAGCCATTAACAGAATAAAAAAACCGCTTGCGCAAGAAAGAAAATTGCACAAGCGGTTTTTTTTATATGCTAGGAAACTGCTATAAAATGGGAATAGGTGTCACTTGTAAGTATGTACACAAAAATATGCTAGGAAACTGCTATAAAATGGGAATAGGTGTCACTTGTAAGTATGTACACAAAAAAGCCCTCGGATATTCAACAGCAAGAGAACAGCAAGAGAAAAACAAGATTATATTAAATGTC
>WQVV01000214.1 GCA_009785665.1 Defluviitaleaceae bacterium | reverse complement strand
TTTCTTGGCGTTGTCAGTTTCACGGCGTAGTTTTAACAGATACAGCGGCAGAAGAATAGTCATGTTCTTTTCACATATTTCGTCAACACTATAGGTTAAAAACTTCATAGCCTTAACGGGATAATCGAATTTTCCGCTTTCGCCAAAATCTAATTCCAGAACAACCTCATCTGGTGTTGCCTCGGTGTGTTCTAAGAAAATTATTGCTGGCGTTGGGAATGGCAAGGTTATCCGATTGCCTTGTGTGGTTTGATGCAGTAAGGCATTTGCAAAGCCATACTCAAAAATTCTAATTACAATGGTATTATCGTCATTAATCTGCCCTTCCAAATGAAACCTGCGAACTCGGTCTTTGGTGCGAAGGGTTATGATTATATCTGCCACAGTTTTCTTTAGGCTACCGTCAACATTTTCTGTATAGTGGTAGGTGATTTCACTGTCGAGTGGAAAATTCTCTAAAAACATCCCATTGATAAATGCAGTGACAGAGGGTTTCGACAATGCCAGTAATATGCGCTTTAATATCTTGTCGAAAATTTGGCTGATGGTGTCATTGCTGGTGATGTCTTTAATATTCGGCGGTACGTTGTTTTCTTCCTGCATGATTATCCGCCTCCTCGCCACCAATTATACTATATCCGCAAGGGTTACTCAATAAATCAACGGCAAAAAAGAAAGGTGCAATCGGGGTTGTTGCAAAACTGCAAATGCAGTGGGCAACAGCCCTTTTTTATAGGCTAGGAAAATGTTCATGGCTTTCGTGACGTATGCAGCGACTTGCCAATACATGGTTTTGGCGAAATGCGACTTTGCCGCTGACATAAATTCTCGCCTATGTCCATATAATGAAATAAAACGAAGGGGGTAATTGTATGGCAGTTCCAATGCGTATGCCTGGGGAGGAAAAGAAGCGTTCGCCGTCGCGGCACATGTTGACGGTGGATAGGCGCGAAAGCGTTGTGGTAACGGGCGTAACAGATGTAATTTCTTTTGACGAGGAAACAGTTATTGGCGAGACAGAAATGGGCGTAATAATAATCCGAGGTATCAACCTGCATGTAAACCGAATCAACCTAGAAAGCGGCGAGTTATCGGTTTCGGGCGAGGTTGACGGAATCAATTACGAAAACCCGAGCGGCACGGGTAAAGGGAAATCGTTTTTGGGGCGGTTGTTTAAGTGATACTTTTTCACTTTGAGGAGGAGAAAGTATGAAAGATTGCAAAGAAAGGAACGCGGGCGACCAATTTTCATTAGGGATTTGTGTGCTCGGCGAATGGCGAAAAGTATGATACTGTCTATGTCGGGGCAAGCGTGGCTGTTTTTGTCTACGGTGTTGATGGGCGCGGCCGTTGGGCTTTTTTACGACGTTTTCAGAATCTTCCGCAAAACCGTGCCGCATAAAACAATCGCGGTTCAGTTGGAAGATTTATTTTTTTGGATTGTTGTTACGGCTGGCGTTTTTTATTTTATGTTGCATCGGAATTTTGGCGAAATTCGGATGTTTTCGTTTATTGGCGCGGGGATTGGAATTTTATTGTATTTTGCAACCATTTCGCGCTATGTAATCATTGCTTTTGTTGCGGTTATCGACTATATGAAAAAAGTGGTTATGGCGGCACTAAGAATTATCTTCTGGCCGCTACGCGTTGTTTTGGGTTGGATTTCGCCACCTTTTGTAGCTTTCTTTAGAAAACGGCGTTTGGGCTTGCGTCGCGTGTCCCGTTATGGCAGAATGAGGATGCGAAAAACCGCACGAGATTGGTTTATTGTGCGGCATAAAAAGTAAAACTAAGGTATGAGGTGTGACGAAAATGGAAACAGAACAAAAGCCCATAACCCCTCAACAGGAAAAACGAAGAAGGCGAAAAAAACGGGAAAGCTCAATTGTACTAGGCTTGTATATAACTTTCTGGGTTGCAATTTTGGTAGGGTTTATCGTGTTGTTCGTGTACCAAGCAGGCGTTTACAACGAACGTCAAGCCAGACTAACCGACCTAAACGCACAAATAGAAGTAGCCCAAATCGAAAACGAACGCCTACGAATACAAATCGAGTTCTTCGACAGTGACGCTTACGTTGAATACCTAGCCCGTAGCATTTTGGGAATGGTTCGCCCTCACGAAATTGTTTTTTATAATGTTGATTACTAGGGGGCCGAAAACATGTAAACAAAAGTATTCACTATAGGTGAGTTGGACGGTATGATTTCTATTCCCAGTGATTTTGACGAGCCGCTAGAAGTATGAAAAGAATTAAAAATTAATTGATAGATGGAGGTACAAATGCTTCAAGATTTTTTAAGTACGCACAAGGCAGATTTTAAAGACCATACAGAATTACGTGCGCAGGTGAACACCTCGAAGAGGGTAGCAATGCTTGCAGGTAATATGGTTGGCAACACGCAGGTGGAGATTGGCGGAGTATCGGCGCGAGTATTTCGTAGCGGGACATATGGTTTTGCTAGTGGTGCGGAGTATTCGCCAGAGAGTGTAAAGGCTGTGTTGTCGGCGGCAACGCAGAATGCAGTTTTTATGGACACAAATATTAACAAAGGGCAACCGCCACTGCCGCATGTAGAAGGCCCTGATAAAGTCGGGCTAAAAACGCCAATATTTGAGGATATACCGCAGAGCATTCTAATTGACTACGCCCGTGCGTTGGACGAGTTAATTGTGAAAAAATGCAAGAATATCAGCAGCCGCACAGTAGTCGCCGACGCGCTGTATATCGAGAAATTGCTAACCGTCAGTGACGGCACGGACAGTCACCTTTTTCAGCCGCGTGCAATGGTTTACGCTTGGCTTACGGCGGAAACTTCTGACGGAATCCCCGTGGAACTGTTTAAATCTTTCTCTGGGGTAGGGCGTTTTGACGAGTTTTTCAAAGACCCCGCGACCCTTGAAGAAGAAATCGAAAAGCTGTACAAAGCCTTAATGGACAAGCGCGGCGGTGTTTATGCGCAAGCGGGGCTTCGCAAATGCGTGTTGCACCCAGACTTAGCAGGAATGCTTTCCCATGAAGCGGTTGGGCATACGGTTGAAGCCGACCTTGTGTTGGGCGGTTCTGTTGCGGCGCATAATTTGAACAAGCAGGTTGCAAGCACGTTGGTGTCCATGACAGATTTTGCGCATACTGCCCTTGGCAAACCCTGTCCACTACCAGTATACGTAGACGACGAAGGCACACCAGCCGAAGACGCAATTTTAATAGAAAACGGGATTCTAAAAGGCTACATGCATTCTCGCGAAAGCGCGCAAACTTTTGGTGTAAAACCCCAAGGCAACGCCCGTGCCTTTGAATTTTCGCATAGCCCAATTATTCGTATGCGCAACACGGCAATTCTACCTGGCAAGGACAAGCTTGAAGACATGATTGCAAGCGTAGACGACGGCTACTATCTAGTAAAAACAGGCAACGGGCAAGCCGATAGCACAGGCGAGTTTATGTTCTCGGTAGACCTAGGCTACGAAATCAAAAACGGCAAAATAGGCAAGGCAATCCGCGAAACAACAATCTCTGGCATGGCATTCGAGATGCTAAAAACCGTAGACATGGTATCAGACGACATGTCATGGGAAATAAGCGGCTTTTGCGGAAAATCGCAACCAATGACAACAAGCATGGGTGGCCCAGCCCTTCGCTGTGAGATGAATATAGGAGGACGATAAGAATGAATGATGCAGCCATCTACGCGCTGGAAGCTTTGAAAAAAGCAGGCGCAGATAAGGCAACCAGTTGCGTAAGCAAATCGCGCAAAGATGCATTCGGCGTGTTGGCAAATGCGTTTGCAGACTTACGCACAACATTCTCGGACAGCCTAACATTAAAGGCGTTGGTGGGCGGCCGAAATGGCGTAACCGTAATAAACAAGCTAGACAAGGCCAGCATAGACGAAGCAGTACAAAACTGCATAACCTTGGCAAAATCCGCCGAACCAGACGAAGCCGAAGACATAGCACCATTAGTAGAAAACAAAGATTTCTTTCAGCCCGATGCCAAAGGCGCAGACATGGACGGTCTTTTCAATCGCTCCAAAGAGTATCTGCAACAGGTACGCGACGAGTTCCCAAAAATAATGATTGAAGAGTTCACATCAAGCTACAATCACGGCGAACAGACATATGTAAACAGCAACGGCGTGTGCTTCAACACACGCGGCGAATGGTACACCTTCCAAAGCATGTTCGTAGGCAAAGACGGCGAAAAATCGTCCTCCTTCAACTACGATGGCGCGAACCTAAAATTCCTAACCGACCCATTCATGGACGCAGGAATGCACCGACAACTACTATCCGAAGCAGAAAAATCCGTAAGCACGCGCATGGTAGAGGAAAAATTCACAGGCAAAATAATAGTAACCCCCGCCTGCGATGATATTCTATGGCAAACACTTATGTACAATTTCTTATCCGACCGACCCCTAATAGAGGCAACCAGCCGCTGGAAAGATGCCCTAAACACCCAAGTAACCGACACAAAACTAACCCTACGCGCCACGCCACGCAGTCCCCATGTAGTAGCAACACCATGTTTCACCGCCGCAGGCTACGAAATAAAAGACGTAGATTTCATCAAAGACGGCATTCTAAAATCCTTCGCGCTATCCCTATACGGTTCAAACAAAACAGGCAAACCCCGCGCCGATACCGCCGCCAGCCACATTCAAGTAGCCGCAGGCAACACCCCACTAGCCGAAATAATCAAAGGCGTAGACCGCGGAATCCTGCTAAACCGTTTCAGCGGCGGCTCGCCAGGCGCAAGCGGCGACATCTCTGGCGTAGCCAAAAACAGCTTCCTAATAGAAAACGGCAAAGTAACCGACGCACTACAAGAAACAATGATAGCCTTCAACATTCTGGACGCACTAAAATCAATCTCCGCAATCTCAAAAGAGCAAATAACAAACGGAGTAACCCAACTACCATGGTGCTGCATAGACGGGATAACAATTTCGGGCAAGTGATTTTAAAGATTTAAAGTCAAAAGATTTAAAGTCAAGAGATTTAAGACCTTGGGGGAGAACCTTTTGTAAACAAAAGGTTCTCCCCCAAACCCCCATATGCACTTACTTTGACATCAATGCAAAACAGAAGCTAATTGCAATCTGCGATTTGTCTTTCTCTTTTCAACTTGTAACACTGATGCGATGCGGGAAAATCTGCTTAGTAATTTAGAC
>WQVV01000213.1 GCA_009785665.1 Defluviitaleaceae bacterium | reverse complement strand
TTGATTCAACTGATTCAATTGCCAATAATTGTACCAGTCAAAATTGTTTTTTAGAATTGTTTGTAGTTGGCAGTAATGGTATAATCGTGACAAAATATAATATTTTGTCAAATGGGGTTTGTCGCTATGCAAAAAAATAGTTTTATTAAGAACTTAAAAAAATGGGCTTGTGCGGCTTTAGCGTGGATGATTGCGGTTATTACCGTGTTCGCGCTTTTGCCGTCGCAAGCCTTTGTTTATGCTGTTGATGTGCCTGCATCTGTGGAAATGCGCGGATTATGGGTGACAACTGCGTATAATTTGGATTGGCCTTCGCGGCGCGGGTTAAGTCCTGCTGAAATGAAACGCGAGACAGAAGTTATTCTCGACCGTGCGGCTTCGCAGGGAATTAACGCGATTTTCTTGCAAGTGCGTCCTACTGCCGACGCTTTTTATCGTTCGGAAATTTTCCCATGGTCGCATCTACTTACAGGCACACAGGGGCAAGCTCCCGCAGATGGCTTCGATCCGTTAGAATTTTGGATTGAAAGCGCGCACGAACGCGGAATAGAACTTCACGCGTGGTTAAATCCTTATCGTGTCACCTTCCCTAATCAGAATATTACCGACACTAGCTATCTCGCAGAAAATCACCCTGCGCGGCTTAATCCAGATACGGTAATCGCCTACAGAACATCATTGTTTTTCGACCCTGGTAATCCAGCGGCGCGTCAGATAATCATTGATGGCGTAGTGGAACTTTTGGAAAATTACAACCTAGACGGAATCCACCTAGACGATTATTTCTATCCAAGCCGTACCTTCCCAGACGAGCAATCATTTGCACGTTACGGTGGCGGAATGGATTTGCACAATTGGCGACGCGAAAGCGTAAACACGCTAATTCGTGATATACAAACCGCCGTGCGTGAAACAAACCCGCGTGCGCGTTTTGGTGTAAGCCCAACGGCAATATGGAAGAATTACGAAACTGATTCTCGCGGAAAAGACACACGCGGAATGGAATCCTATCACGCGGCATACGCAGACACTCGCCTATGGGTAACAGAGGGCTGGGTAGATTACATTGTGCCGCAAATTTACTGGGTTATAGGCTATCACAGAGCATGTTACGATATAGTGCTTAGTTGGTGGGAAGATATTGTGCGTGGCACAAATGTTTCATTATATGTAGGTCATGCGGTGTACCGCGAAGTGGAAGACCGCGAAAATTGGCGCGGAGAACTTGTACGGCAATTGGAACGCAACGCACAATCTGATGTTGTGCGTGGAAGTATTTTCTTCCGTGCGCGTCATATGGATAGTCAAGTTGGCGCGCAGATTGCGGCGTTTTACGGACGGCATATTCCCGAAAGAGTTCCTACGCCCCCACAAAACGCGCCCGCCGTTCGTATGGATAGGCTTCTAGTGGCGCAACCCGCTCGCGACCTTGTGGGCGACCGCGCACGTCGCAATGATACTAATTTCTACTTCTTTGGCTCTGGTGTGCCTAATGTGCCTATTTATGTAAACGGGCAATTGATTACCAACCGCACGCCAGAAGGTTTTTTCAGTGTGTTCTTGCCGCTTTCAATTGGGTCTAATGTTTTCACCTTCACGCAAGAAGGGCAACCCACCGTTACTCGCACAATTACGAATAACCCACCTGCCGCCGCCGCGCCACCCGCAACAATGCCAGAAGCAGGTATTTTGAATGCCTTCCCAACCACCGACGAATGGGCGAGGGCTGGTACAACAATAACCCTAGCCGCAAACGCTCCTGCTGGCGCGACAGTTAATGCGCAAATTGGCGGGCAAACAATTCGACTTACGCAGGTTAATCCAAATCTTGTAGCAACGTCATCAAATATAGTATCTGCACGGTTTACGGGAAGCTTTACGATAAACGTAGCCGCTCCCGATGACGCAATTATTGATATAGGTCGCCCCGTGTACACCATGACTTGGAATGGTCAGACTTACACCGTCACCGCAGAGGGGCAAGTTCGTCAACTTGGCGTGGACGCTCCATTCTTCGCCGAAATTACCGCTGAAAGCGCGTGGGTTTTCCCTAACGCAACCACAACTGGCGGTTCACACTGGCAGGTTCACAGAGGGCAAACAGACCGCATCACCGCAGTTAGTAGCGGCTGGACTCGGTTGGCTTCTGGCTGGTGGATTGAATCCGCTAATACTCGTCAATTCCGCAATGCTAATCTTGTTCCGTCAGATGCTCTAGGTTTTCTCTCTGAAGGACGATACCTCACAAACAGATATGAAGATATTATCGTTTGGGATTCCCCAATCAACCCCGTAGTTCTAGCCGAATTTGACGGCAACGAAATGATTGTATCACTTGGAATGCAATCCGTTGCCCCGCCAGTGTTTTACAATTCGCAAGAAGCGTTGTTCTCCAGCATAAGAACGGGCGTTCACAATGGCGCACCAGCGTACTTTATGACGCTTCGCGAAGGCGCAAGACTTGAAGGCTTTTACACCAAATACGTAAACGAACAGCTCCATCTAGTGCTTAGACATCGCAGACCTCTTACCGCAGGCAATTACCCATTTGCGGGCTTTACCTTCGTAGTAGACGCAGGGCATGGCGGAACAGACCCTGGCGCAGTAGGCCCAATGGGGCCAGCAATAACAGAGGCCATGCTAGTTCTACGACATGCAGAAATGCTACAAGAACGCCTAGAAATGCTAGGCGCGGAAGTAATAATGACCCGCAGTACAGACGTATTCACCCGTCCACAAGACCGCGTCCCAATAAACCGCGCCGCTAAACCCGACATGTTCATCTCGCTACACACCAACGCAACCGCTGAAACAACCAACGCCACAAATATTCACGGCTTCACCGTATGGTACAGAAATCCCGCAAGCAACCCTGCCGCCGCAACTTTCATGCGTAGTATGCGTTACGTCAACCCACTTACAAACCGCAATAACGCCCCTAGCCAAGCGAACTTCTATGTATGCCGTCCAAGTTGGGCACCGTCAATCCTACTAGAGGCAAGTTTCACAAACAATATTCAAGATTTCGCGTGGATGATTAACGAACGCGCCCAAGTAGATTACGCTTGGGGAATAGTAAACGCACTTTTGCGTTATTATTCGCAGTGAGCATCATAAAGCAAAGACCCCCCAGAGTTACTGAAGGGCCTTCTTAATTAGTTCTCGCGAGTAACTTTGTTTAACAAGTGCTTTTCTTCATTCATGGTATACGGAAGTGCGAAAACATTAACCTCCTCTGTAGCTCAAGTCTGCGTAAAAGCCCGCAGACTTAGCTCGTTGTTGGTAAATGTTTTCTGCACTCCGTATGACTAGCTTCGAGACGTACACTAAAATTTCATCTGTACCTTATTGGCGAAAAGCGGTTGTGCCGTTTGCCTATATTGCGTTGTGGGTGAAGCTTGCTATGCTTTCGCAGGGGATTACTGTTACAGAACCTAGCCAGTTCCAGCCCATGCGTCCGTATCCGCTACAGGGGCCGCGTTTTCCACACGCGCCGCCGCAAGGGCCGCGTCTTCCTGCAAATTCTGGGCCAACATCGCCTGGGAAGTCTGGGAATCCGCCGCAGCAAGAGCTGCCAATTGGGCATGAAAGCGGTATCAAAGTCATGTGTGGTGAAATTTCTAAAAGCTATTCAACAAACGCCGTCTCGGTTATTCCTAGTACGTTTTCCTCGCCCGTGTAAATTTGAACCTCTCGTAAACTGCGATTGATTGCGTTTGTTCTTGTGCCAACTAGCTTTTCTAGTTCACTGCCTGCCTGCGTGATTCTTTCTTGTGTCTTTTTTAGAACGCCCTCAAAAGTGCCGAACTCTTTTTTGACTGCGCCCAAAGTTTTTTCAATGTCAGCCGCGCCTTTTTGAATTTGTAATGTCTTGAAGCCAAGTTGTAGAGAGTTAAGCATTGCGGAGAAAGTCGTCGGCCCTGTAATTATAATACCATCTTGGCGCAACGCCTCAAAGAATGCCGCTTCCCTCGCGACCTCTGCGTATAAACCTTCTGTTGGAAGGAACATCACCGCAAAATGCGTTGTTTCTGGCGGAGATACATATTTGTCTTTTATATCCTTGGCAAAAACCTTTATGCGTGCAAGTAAGGCCTTGCGCGCTGTTTCTATTTCGGTGTTGTCGCCTTCTTCGTAGCAGTCCAGAAGGCGTTCGTATGTTTCCAGCGGAAATTTAGAATCAATAGGCAGATACACATGCTTGCCGTCTTCTGTGCCTGGAAGCTTTACGGCGTACTCAACCCGCCCAGTCGAACCAGTCTTTGTAGACACCTCACGCTCGTACAATTGCGAAGGCAACATATCCTCAATAATCTGCCCAAGCTGAACTTCGCCTAAAATCCCACGCGATTTAGACCCCGCCAAAATTCGATTAAGCGAACCAACTGATTGCGCAACAGTTTTCATTTCGCCCAGCCCACGATTCACGCTTTCTAACTGGTTACTCACCGTCTCAAATGATTTCTGCAAACGGCTTTCAAGAGTCTTCTCAAGTTTTTCGTTCACGACCATGCGCATTTCGTCTAGCTTTTTCTCATTGGAAATTTGAATCCCCATTAACTTCTCATCAACGCTGCCGCGAATGGTTTGAAGCCCATCAGTAGTGTGACGCAAAAAACTATGCAAACCATCATGCATATCCTTAGATAATGAACCAATAGCTTTGCGATTAGATTCACGCCCCGTTTCAAACACCTGCATCAAACTATCACGCAAGCGGTCTAACCGCCCCTCAATCTCTTCACGCAAAAAACGATTCTCATTTGCCATTTGGTAAAATATATCTTCCTTAGCTTGCCGCAACTCTTCCTCGTTACGCCGCGAATTTCTGAAATTCTGCAATAACACAACAATCAACAGCACAATAACAACCGCTACCAACGCAATCACAATAGTCTCTAACATTCCCTTATCCTCCACGATTTTGCAGTTTTCTACATTGTAAGGGTCTAAGTGCATTTGTCAAGCGAAACGCGACGTGTCTGTTGTCGTTGCGGGAAATATTTCATCACTGTGACATATACCAAAATACAAATTTTCATTAATATATTCATGGTGATTTTACATATACGAATTGTAATTTATATAAGGATTCAATGTACATTAATATTATTTTGTGCAAAAGATGCTGAAAAATAGGGCGTGTTGCCACTATAAAAAACTAACAAGATGTGATAAAATTTGGCAATGAAGATAACAGTAGAGCAATACAACAGGATGAAGCATGTGCTGCCAACCCAACGAGGAAATGTAAGCGT